>JBQCFB010000243.1:0-4147 GCA_051959715.1 Pseudolabrys sp. | reverse complement strand
GCGGCAGCGCGCCGCCTGACAGCGAGGTTCCGGCGCCGCGCGGCACGACCCGGATGCCCTCCTGGTGGCAGTATTTCAGCACCTCCGAGACCTGCCGGGTCGTCTCGGGCAGCACCACCACCATGGGCATCTGCCGGTAAGCGGTCAGGCCGTCGCTTTCGAACGGCTTCATCTCGCGCTCGGTCGCAATCACGCCCTCGCCGGGGACGAGTTGGCGCAAGGTCGCGACGATGCGGGCCCGGCGGTCCAGCACCGCCCGATCCACTTCCGGCATCTTCACCGACATCCCGACGCTCTCCCGGCACGCTTCGCGGCGGCCACGATAGCAGCCATTTGACGGCCGACACATAGGGCTGGCAGAAACCGTGGGCCGCCGCGATATGCAACCGGCCTCGCCCGGCGGCAGCCCGAACGAGTGGTGGCAGGAGCGAACAATGAAAGCTGGAATGGGTCTTGCCGCGTTCGTCGCGGCGGCTGTGATGCTGACGGGCGCCGCCCACGCGCAGGACGCCGCGGCCGGCGAGCAGTCCTTCAAGAAATGCCTGCCCTGCCAGTCGATCGGCGAAGGCGCCAAGAACAAGGTCGGCCCCGAGCTCAACGGCATCGATGGCCGCCATTCTGGCAGCGCGCCCGACTACAGCTATTCCGACGCCAACAAGAAGTCGGGCATCACCTGGGACAAGACGCAGTTCCTCGAATACATCAGGGACCCGCGCGCCAAGATTCCGGGGACCAAGATGATCTTCCCCGGGATCAAGAACGAGAAGGAAGCCGAGAACCTCTGGGCCTATCTCAGCTCGTTCGGCGCGGACGGAAAGAAGAAATAGCCCCGTATTCATCCTGAGTTCGGCGCGTCCGGCCTTTTGACATCCGTCAAGGTCGGGCGGCGGCAGGTCCTGCATGCTGGCAACGTCACAGTCGTTGCTCGTTCGGGAGAACTGCCATGATGAAGGATCTCATTGTCAATTTGGGGCTGGGCGAGCACGACCCGGCCGGTGACTTCGCGATCACCCTGGCCGACAGGTTCGAGGCGCACGTGCTCGGCCTCGCCTTCGCCTACGAGCCGGTCATTCCCGGCGCCGTGATGGGCGGCATTCCCGCGGAATTCATCGAGTCGCAGCGCGCGGAGGCGCATGGCAAGGCCAAGGCCGCCGTCGCCCGCTTCGAGGAGCACGCGCGACGCGCCGGCGTCTCCTATGAGACGCGCATTCTCAGCGCCAGCCTGTCGGCCGCCGCCGACCAGCTCGGCCGGCTGTCCCGCCGCTTCGACCTCGTCGTGCTCGGCCAGCCGGACCGCGACGAGACCGTGCCGGAAGAGGTGGTCGACGAGGGCGCGCTGTTCGAGTCAGGCCGCCCGGTCATCTTCGTTCCGTTCATCCAGAAGAACGGGATCAAGCTCGATCGCGTGATGGTGTGCTGGGACGGCGGCCGCGCCGCGACCCGCGCCATCGCCGACTCGATGCCGCTGCTGAAGAAGGCAAGGGAAGTCGAGGTCGTGATCGTCGCGAACGGCCGCCCGAAGACAAACGAGGTGACCGGCGCCGATCTCGGCCAGCATCTCGCCCGGCATGGGCTGAAGGTCGATGTCAAACGCATCACATCGCCCGACATCGACGTCGCCTCGACCATCCTCTCCTACGCCGCCGACTGCTCGGCCGACATGATCGTCATGGGCGGCTACGGGCATTCGCGCCTGCGCGAATTCGTGCTCGGCGGCGCCACGCGCGGCATTCTCGAGTCGATGACCGTGCCGGTGCTGATGTCGCACTGACCATGCTCGCGTTCCGCGCACCCGGGAACCCGGCTACACTGGCGGCGCTTGCCTGTGAGGGCCGCGGCTTCCCGCGCGCGGCAACGAGCGAAGCCAGCATGCGCGAACGCCACGTCATCCTGCGCGACGGCGAGAAGGCCCTGCTGCGGCCGCTGACGGTCGAGGACGCTTCGCTCTATCCCGATTTCCTCGTCGAGGTGACGCCGGACGACCTGCGCCTGCGCTTCTTCGCGCCGATGCGGCAGGTCGACCCCGCGCTCATCGACAAGCTGATCCACTACGATCCGAAGATCGCGATGGCCTTCATCGCCATCGACGAGGCGACCGGCAAGATGCTCGGCGTCGTGCGCCTGCACGACGATGCCGACGGCAAGACGGCCGAATTCGCGATCCTCGTGCGTTCGCGGCTCAAGGGCCACGGCCTCGGCTGGCTGATGATGAAGCACATGATCGCCAACGCCAAGGACAAGGGCCTGTCCACCGTCCGCGGCCAGGTTCTCGCCGAGAACGTCACCATGCTGCACATGTGCGAGCATCTCGGCTTCCACGTCACGGACGACCTGACCGAGCGCGCGGTCAAGGTCGTCACGCTGCCGCTGTCCGAATTGCCGGCGGAAGCGCTGCTCTAGGCGAGCGGCACCTGCGCCACGAGGCCGCGGGCGCGCGCGTCGATGACGCCGAGCGCGCGCAGCGCCAGAAGCGTCGTCTCCTGCACTGCCTGGCGCGCCGCCGCGGCGTCGGCCGGCTCCGGCGCCAGCGGTCCGATCAATCCTTCCAGCACGGCGCCGACGATCGCCGGGGCCGTGGCGCCGGCATCCTGCTCGGGCAGGAGCTGGCGTGTGCGCGCGGCGCGGATGCGTGCCGCGATCTCGGCGGAGACGGCCTGCCGGAATTCGAGCCTTATCGCGTCCGCCTCGGGCTCGATTGGCTCGGCGAGCACCGCCCAGGCGAGCCTGCGCTCGGACAGCGCCCGCGCCGCGAAGGTGGCGATGCAGGCCGCCAGCGCCGATAGCGGGCCGGGCGCGGCGTCGGCGGCGCGGCGGATGGCCGCCATTTCGCGCTCCGAGACAGAGGCGATCACATCGCTGACGAGATCGGTCTTGGACGGGAAATAGCGGTAGACGGTGCCTGCCGCGATATTGGCGCGTCTGGCGACGGCAGCGATCTGCACCGCTTCCATCCCGCCCTCGCCGGCCAGCGACAGCGCCGCATTCAGGATCGTCTGCTCGCGCGCGGCGAGCCTGCGGACGACGTTCTCCGTGCGGCGATAGGGCATCGCATGGAGTGAATGGTGATTCACGCGCCCGACGCAAGACGCCACGTCGTCATGCCCGACCTTGTCCCGGCCATGGCGGACGCCTTGGTGTCAGCGCGAGTCGGAGCCCTTGCCCCCGCCATGCCCGAGCGACTTCTCACGAATGCCCGACAGGGTCGCACCGATGGTCAGCGCCTCCGGATCGACCTTGAGGTGGATAATCGACGGCTTGCCCGAGGCCTTGGCCGCGGCGAAGGCGGCGGCGAAATCCGCGGTCTTCTCCACCTTGACGCCGAAGCCGCCGAACACCTGCGCGTAACCGGTGAAATCCGGGTTCTTCAATTCCGTCGCCACGACGCGGCCGGGAAAGTCGCGCTCCTGGTGCATGCGGATGGTGCCGTAGAGGCCGTTGTCGGAGATGACGACGATCACCGGCAAATTGTACTGCACAGCCGTCGCGAAATCCTGCCCGGTCATCATGAAGTCGCCGTCGCCGGCGACGCACACGACCGTGCGGTCCGGAAACTGCGTCTGCATGCCGAGGGCGGCCGGGAAACCGTAGCCCATCGATCCCGAGGTCGAACCGACCACGCCGCCGAATTGCCGCGAGCGATAGAAGCGATGCACCCAGCCGGCGAAGTTGCCGGCGCCGAGCGTCACGACCGAGTCCTTCGGCAATGCGCCGCGCAGCCACACCATCACCTCGCCGAGATTGACGCCGCCCGGCTGCGGCGTCGCCTTCTCGGTCCAGGCAATGAACTCGGCATGCGCCGTATCGCTCTCGCCGCGCCAGGCGATCTCGTTCGGCGGCTGCAATCCTTCAAGCGCGGCGCAGAACGCCGTCGCCGAAGCGTTGATCGCCAGCGTCGGATGATAGACGCGGCCGAGTTCGTCCGGATCGGGATGCACGTGCACCAGTTTCGTGCCCGGCTCAGGAATGCCAAACAGCGTGTAGCTCTGCGACGGCATTTCGCTCATGCGGTCGCCGATCAGCAGGACCAGGTCGGCGCCCTTCACGCGCACGAGCAGCTTCGGGTTCGGGCCGATGCCGAAATCGCCGGCGTAGCAGGGATGCATCGCATCGAAGAGATGGCCGCGGCGGAACGTCGTCATGACGGGCA
>JBQCFB010000242.1:0-3548 GCA_051959715.1 Pseudolabrys sp. | reverse complement strand
GGCCTCGAGCACGTGGCTGGCGAGCCGGATCAGCTTGGCGCGCACCTTCCGCGCGGCGATCAGCGTCGCGCCGCCGCAGATGACCAGCGAGCGGCTGGCGAAGGTGCCCCAGCCGTAGGGCGCGCGGTCGGTGTCGCCGTGCACGACCTTGATGACGTCGGGCGTGACGCCGAGCTCGTCGGCGATGATCTGAGCGAGCGTCGTGCGCAGGCCCTGGCCGTGCGGCGACGAGCCGATGCGCACCTCGATGAAGCCGGACGGGTCGACGGTGAGGATCACGGTTTCCCAGCCGGGCGTGATCGCCATGCCGCGCGCGGCAAACGCCGGGCTGCCGTAGCCGGTGCGCTCGGAAAACGTGGCGAAGCCGATGCCGAGATACTTGCCCTTGGCGCGCGCGGCGGCCTGCCGCTTGCGGAACGCGGGCAGGTCGATCGCCTCGGCCGCCATCGCCAGCGTTTCCTTGTAGCTGCCTTCGTCGAATTTCAGGCCCGAGGCGGCGGTGTACGGAAACGTGTCGATCAGGTTGCGGCGGCGGATCTCGGCCGGCTCGATGTCGAACGCGCGCGCCGCCTTGTCCATCAGTCGCTCGAGCGTGAAGGTGATGATCGGCCGCGACACGCCGCGATAGGGCGCCATGGTGCAGGTGTTGGTGACGACGCCGCGGGCGCGGCAGTCATAGGCGCGGAAGTCGTACGGGCCCGGCATTTCCGCCATCGCCATCAGGGGCTCGACGCCGCAAGTGGTCGGGAAGCAGGAATAGGCGCCGATATTGGCGACGACGTCGCCCTTGAGCGCCAGCAGCTTGCCCTGCGCGTCGAACGCGCCTTCGAGCGAGATGTATTGGTCGCGCGAATGGAACGAGGCGATCAGATTCTCGCGCCGGTCCTCGGTCCAGGCGAACGAGCTTCTGTGCTTGCGCGCCAGCCAGACCAGCAGCACGTATTCGCTGGCGAGCGACATCTTCTGGCCGAAACCGCCGCCGACGTCGGGCGCGATGACGCGCAGGTCGGCCTCCGGCATGCCGAGCACGTCGGCGATTGCCGTGCGCGTCAGGTGCGGCATCTGCGTCGTGCAGGTCAGCGTGACGCGGCCGGTCGAGGCGTCGTAAGCGGCGTGCGCTGCGCGCGGCTCCATCGGCGTCGCGTTCTGCCGGCGCGAGCGCGCGTCGACGCTGACGACCTTCGCCGCGCTCTGCCACACCTTGTCGAAGTCCGGCGTCTGGATGCGCCCTTCGAGGATGACGTTGCCGGGCACGCCCGGGTGGATCTGCCGCGCGCCGGACCCAAGCGCCTCGCGCGCATCGACCAGCGGCGTTGCGTCGCCGATGACGAGTTCGATCTCGTCGGCAATGTCCTCGGCTTCTTCCTCCGACGCCGCGACGATGGCCGCGACCGGCTCGCCGACGAAGCGCACCTCGCCGTCGGCGAGGATCGGCTGGCCGAGCGGCTTGTACTCGAACTTGTGCAGCATCGGCAGGATCGGCTTCACGTTCGCGAGATCGCGCGCGGTGATGACCGTCGCGCCGTCCGGCGCCGTGATGCGCTCGATCTTGCCGGCGGCGGCGGGGCTGCGCAGGAAGCGCACCCAATGTACGGCGGGCAAATCGGCGGTGAAGCGGCCTTGGCCGGTCACCAAGGCCGGATCCTCGACGCGGCGGATCGCGCGCCCGACCCAGGTCATGCCTGTGCCCTTGGTATGCGCGGTCATTGCGCGCTGTGCTCCAGCGCGCGGCGCACGACGGCGCGCACGAGATCGCGGCGATACTCGGCCGTCGTCTGGTGATCCTCCATCGCCTCGACTGCGTTCGCGGCCGCTTCGGCGGCAGCGCGGAAGGCGGCGTCGCCGGGCGCTTTGCCTTTGAGCGCGCTTTCCGCCTCCGGAATGCGCCGCGGGTGCGGCTCGGCGCCGCCGACGCCGACATGCGCGTCGGCGATTTTGCCGCCGTCGAGCCGGTACGTGACCAGCGCGGCGCTCATGGCGAAGTCGCCGGCGCGGCGGTTGAACTCGTTGAAGCCGAACCTGGTGCCGGCGGCGAGCAGCGGCAGTTCGACCCGCGCCAGCAATTCGTCTTCGGCGAGCGCCGTCGACATGACGCCGGCGAAGAAGTCCTTCGCGGCGATCCGCCGCTCGCCGCGCGTGCTGGCGGCGATCATGGTCGCATCGAGCGTCGCCGCGACGAGGCACCATTCCGAGGCGGGATCGGCGTGCGCCAGGCTGCCGCAGAACGTGCCGCGCATGCGGATCGGGTAATGCGCGATGTGCCGCACGACATGCGCGAGCAGGGCGCCGAGCGGTCCGTCGGCGACCGGCTTGTGGAAGGCGCCGTGGCGCACGCGCGCGCCGATGCTCAGTGTCTTGCCGTCGCTCTTGATCTGATCGAGCCCCGCGACCTCATTGATGTCGACGAGATGCGCCGGCTTCGCCAGCCGGAAGGCCATGATCGGCACGAGGCTCTGCCCGCCGGCGAGCACGCGCCCGTCCTGTGGCGCGACCTCGGCCAGAATCTTCACCGCCTCATCGAGCGTCTTCGGTACGTGTCGAATGAAGGCGGCGGGTTTCATGGGTCACGCGTCATCCAGCCCGATGTCGACTGCGGGTGAGCCCTGGATCATCTTGCTCGACGAGATGAAGTCCACACCGGTCTCGGCGATCGCGCGCACGGTTTCGAATTTTACGCCGCCGGAGGCCTCGATCGGGATGCGGCCGTCGACCAGCTTCACCGCGGCGCGCATGTCCTCGAGCGACATGTTGTCGACCATGATGACGTCGGCCTTCGCCGCGAGCGCTTCCTTCACCTGCTCGAGCCGGTCGCACTCGACCTCGACCTTCACGAGCAAGGGCGCGCCGGCGCGGGCGCGCTCGACCGCCTTGGCGATGCTGCCGGACACGGCGATGTGGTTGTCCTTGATCATCACGCCGCTGTCGAGGCCGAGCCGATGATTGGCGCCGCCGCCGCAGATCACGGCGTGCTTTTGCAGCGCGCGCAGGCCGGGAGTGGTCTTGCGCGTGTCGATGAGCTTGGCCTTGGTGCCCTTGATCGCGTCCATCCAGCGCGCCGTCTCGGTGGCGATGCCGGAGAGGTGCTGCACGACGTTGAGCGCGGTGCGCTCGACCGTGAGCAGGCTGCGCGCCTTGCCCTTGAGCTTGAGCAGGGTGGTCTTCTGCGCGACGCGGTCGCCGTCCTTCGCCGTCAGGGTCACCTGCACGCTCGGGTCATAGCGGCGGAAGCAGGCCGCCGCGACCTCGATGCCGGCGACCGCGATCGGCTGCCGCGCATTCATGTGGAACGTGGCGATGGCGTCGGCGTCGATCATCGTCAGCGACGTGATGTCGCCATGGCCGATGTCCTCGGCGAACCAGAGGTCGATCAACCGGTCAACGAGATAGAGATCGAGCATTGGTTTGGTCCTTCCGGCCGCGATCATGCCGTGGCGGCGGCGGATGCGACAGGGCGGCGCCGTCCGGCAAGGATTTTGTATGTGTACAAACGATAGCGCCCGCGGTCGGTTTGTCAAACCGGTTGCCGAACAGCCGGATTTGACGCCGGT
>JBQCFB010000241.1:0-5623 GCA_051959715.1 Pseudolabrys sp. | reverse complement strand
TGGGAGCGCGACAAGCTCTGCCGCTGGGCGCTGCTGACGAAAGGCTCGTCCGATCCGATCCTGTGGGACTTCGGCTCCGCCGCCGTGCACCACAAGCTCTACACGCCGTGGCTCAAGCCGGAGAACTGCAAGGCCGGCATCATCGGCATGCGCGGCATGGTCAATCCCGCCTTCGGCCTGATGGAGAAGCACGCCAAGGAAATCGCGTCGCTGATCAAGGAAGCCGGCTGCGACAAGCTTCCGGTCGGCGTCGACCTCATCGAGCCGCCGATGATGTTCGAATTGCAGAAGGCGGGCCTGAAGATCGTCGACGGCCAGCAGGTCATGCTGGAAGCGCGCGAGGTCAAATCGGCCGACGAGATTCATCTGCTCAACCGCGCCGCCGCGATGGTCGACGGCGCCTATCACCTCATCAACGAAGAGCTCAAACCCGGCGTGCGCGAGAACGACATCGTCGCCAAGGTGAACGAGTTTCTCTATCGCCACGGCTCCGACGACGTCGAGGCGGTGAACGCCATCTCCGGCGAACGCTGCAACCCGCATCCGCACAACTTCACCGACCGCATGCTGCGGCCGGGCGACCAGGCCTTCTTCGACATTCTCCAGTCGTTCATGGGCTATCGCACCTGCTACTACCGCACCTTCAACGTCGGCCGCGCGACGCCGGCACAGCACGACGCCTACAAGAAGGCGCGCGAGTGGCTGGACGGCGCCATCGACCGCATCAAGCCGGGCGCGGCGACCTCGCACATCTGCGGCGCCTTCCCGAAGGCGAACGAGTTCGGCTTCCCGGACGAGACGTCCGCGTTCGGCCTGCAATTCGCGCACGGCCTCGGCCTCGCGCTGCACGAGCGGCCGATCATCTCGCGCGTCGTGTCGCTCGACCATCCGACCGAGATCAAGGAAGGCATGGTGTTCGCGATCGAGACCTATTGCCCGGCGACCGACGGCTATTCCGGCGCGCGCATCGAGGAAGAGGTCGTGGTCACGGACAAGGGCTGCAAGGTGATCACGCTCTTCCCCGCGGAAGAGCTGCCGATCACGCACCGGTACTGAGACCGGCGCCGCCACGAGACAGCGAGGGGCCCTCCGGGGCCCCTCTTCTTTTGACCGCCGCTGCAGGGCAGGTGTGCGAATGTGCCGCTGGCCGACGCATGCGGCACATTCTATGTAAGGCCGGTAACGCCTGCCCAGGATCGTTCTGCCCATGACCCAGATCTTCTCCGCCGCCCCGCCGGCCAAGGCGAGCGAGCCCTTGATGCGCGGCCTGCGCGGCCGCTGCCCCGCCTGCGGCGAGGGCCGCATGTTCCGCAAATTCCTCAAGGTCGCGGACGCCTGCCCGAAATGCGGCGAGGAGCTGCACCACCACCGCGCCGACGACTTCCCGGCCTATCTCGACATCGTCATCGTCGGGCACGTGCTGATCCCGATCGTGCTGGCGGTCGAGACGGAGTATGCGCCGCCGATCCTGCTGAGCATGACCGTGTGGCCGCTGGTCGCGCTCGTTGCGACGCTCGGCCTGCTCCAGCCGATCAAGGGCGCAGTCGTCGCCATGCAGTGGTTCCTCGGCATGCACGGCTTCGAGGATGCCAAGGGCCGCCGCCCGGCGGCCGTGACCGTCACCCCCTAGAGCCCGGCCGGAACCAATTGCCGCCCCCGGAACTTGTGTCCGGCGGCTAACGATTGGGAGGCTGAAATGGCTGATGGAAACAGCGGCGGCGTGGGCGTGCTTGGCGTATTGGTCGGCGCGCTGATCGTGATCATCGTCGGCGGCGGCATTCTCTTCGCCACCGGGACGCTCGGCGGATCGAAATCGTCGACCGTGAAGCTCGAACTGCCCAAGGTCACGACCAAGTAAGGCCGTATCAGGCGGCGCGCACGTGGGCGACGAAGGCCTGGGCTTCCTGCTGCAAGGCCGCCGCCTGGCGATTGAGATCGGCCACGGCTTCCAGGATTCCCTGCGCGCCGACGCGCGTGCGGCTGGCGAAATTGCTGACGCCCGCGATCGTCGACGACACCTGGTGCGTGCGCGCCGCGGCGCCTTCGACACTCTCGGCAATCTTCTGTGTCGCCTCGCTCTGCAATCGCACCGAGCCGGTGATGGCGCGCGCCACCGCCTCCACCTGAGCGATCACGCTCGACATGGACTGCGTGGCGTCGCGCACGCCGGCGATGGTCTGGCCCATCGAGCCGGTGCGGGCCTGAATGCCTACGAGCGCCTGCGTCGTGCGGGTCGCCAGCACCTTCACCTCCTGCGCAACCACGGCGAAGCCGCGTCCGGCTTCGCCGGCGCGCGCCGCCTCGATGGTGGCGTTGAGCGCCAGCAGGTTGGTCTGTCCGGCAATGGCCTGGACCATGCGGGCGACGTTCTCGATGTCGCTGACGGCGGAGGTGAGGCCATCGGCATTGGCGACGGCAAGATCGGCGCGCCGCGTCGCCTCCTCGACCACCGCTCCGGCATTGCGCAACTGGACGTCGATGTCGTGCATCGACGTCGACAATTCGTCGATCGCCTGCGCCACGGTGCCGGACACGGCGTTCGACTCCGCCGCTACCGTGGTCGCGGACACCGCATGACGGCCTGACTCGTCCGCCATGCCGCTCATCGAGCGCGCCGATGCGTCGAGCGCAGCGGCCGATCCCGCCAGCGCCCGGGCGACGCTGAGGATGCGGCTCTCGAAATTGCCGGCAAACTGTTCGAGCGCGGCGCGCTTGTCCGCCGCCGCCTGCTCCCGGGCACGGGAACGCGCCGCCCGCGCGTCGCGCAGAGCGATGCCGTTGTCGCGGAACACCAGCACCGCGCGGGCCATGGTGCCGACCTCGTCGCTGCGCTTCAGGCCGTCGATCGCGACCTCGAAATCGCCCTGGGCAATGCGCCGCATCACGCCGCCGAGGCGCTTCAAAGGTTGGCCGATGGCGCGATGCGTGAGTGCCATTGCCACCAGCATGGTGGCCAGCGTGCCGCCGACGAGGACGAGCATCAGCAGACGATACGTTCGCGCCTTGCCGGCGGCGGCGGCCTCCATCGTCACCTTGTTTTCGCCGCCGAGAATGTCGATCAGGCGGTTCATGCTGGTCTGCGCGTCGACCAGCGCCGGTTCGAACTTGAATTCGAGGATGAAGCGCGCCTGATCGCGGTCGCCGGCCTTGCCGACCGCATCGACGGTGTCGGCAATGGCGTTGACGTTCTCGAGCCTGCTCAGCATGCCGTCGACATCCGGACCGTGACCGGGCAGGACGCCGGCGACGCTCTTGAGCCAGATCGTCGCGGCCGCGAGCTGTCCCTTCCGCTCGCTGTTGGCTTCGCGGATCGTGTCGGCGTCCCGGCTGGCCGCCATCTTGTAGGTCGCGAGCCCGATCCAGCCGACCGCGATCTTCGCCTCGGTCAGCGTCAGGCGCAGCGGCTCGATCTGTTGCGTGACGCGCGCATTGATTTCGTCGATCTCGTGCAGGCTGCGCAGGCAGTACCAGTTGGCGAGCACCGACATGAGGCCGAGGCCGGCAATGAGAAGGACCGCCTTGACGGCCATCTTCGGACGGAAGCGAAACCGGGACAGCATGTGCCATAGCGAAGCCTTGCGTTGTGCAACGCACAGCTAAGCGGAACTCATTGGCAATTGCTTAAAAGGCGTGTCGTGAAATTGTAACAGAACTGTCACAAAGGGCGGCGCTTTCCTGCTCGCAGCAGAGCGACCGCCCTCGTATGAATTGCCTTCGTCTTACGGCTTCTGTTGCTGCGCTTGCGCCGCGAACGCCGCCGGCAGCGCCACGCTCATCGAGTCGACCATCGTCGTCGGCATGAGGATGGTGGCGCCGCGCTCCTTGGTCGTCTCGTAGATGATGTTCATGGCGCGCAGGTGCAGCGCTGCCGGATCGCTGCCGTAGGTCCGCGCCGCCTCGACGAACTTGGCCGCGATCTCGGCCTCGGCGCTGCCGAGGATGACGCGCGCTTCCTTCTCGCGCTCGGCCTGCGCCTGGCGCGACATCGCGTCCTGCAAGGCCACCGGAATGGCGACGTCGCGGATTTCGACCGAATTCACCGAAATACCCCAGTCGGCAGTCTTGCGTGCGATCTCGCCGCGCAGCACCTCGTCCGCCGCCTTGCGCTCGGCCAGCAATGCCGACAGCATCGACGAGCCGATCATTTCCCGCAGCGAGGTCTGCGCCACACGCTCGATGGCCTCTCGGTAATTGGTGATGTTGAGCGCCGCTGACTGCGCGTCGTGCACGGGCCAGAACACGATGGCATCGACGTTGACCGGCACCGTGTCGCGGGTGAGCGCCTGCTCGGCGTTGAAACCGGTCGTCTGGATGCGCTCGTCGATCACAGCGGCGACGCTGTCGATGATCGGGACCATGAAGAAGAGCCCCGGCCCTTTCACGCTCGACAGCTTGCCCGCGCGCAGGATGACGAAACGCTCCCAGTTGTTCGCCATCTTCAGGCCGAAGAACACCAGCACGGCGAGCACGGCTACGACGGCGCCAGACTGAAGCTGGTGCAGCACGACAATCAGCGCGGCCGCGACCGCACCGAGCACGATCGTGACGAGGACGGTGATCTGGTTCATGGGCTCCTCCTGCGCCGGGCGCGGCCGGCCCGGCGAGCTTACGCCGTTTTCGCGGTCTTTTCCCGCAGGTGCGGAAAGCGCTCGGAGACCAGCGAGCCGTGATAGTAGGTCGGCTTGAAGGCCGGCTGGGCGCGGATATTGTCGAACCAGGTCACGACCCGCGGCAGATCCTGCCAGTCCGCAATGCCGAGGTCGTCCATGCGCACCAGCGCCGGCATGGCCGCGACGTCGGCGAGCGAGATGTCGCGGCCGAGCAGCCACGGTCCGCCGCTCTTTTCGATCTCCAGGTCCATGCGCTCATACGAGCGGCGCAGGCGGGCGAGCGCCGCGTCCATCTCGGCCTTGGGGAAGCCGGTCTGCCCCATCGTCATCATGAATTCGCGGCGCAGCGGCTTCGACTCCGCCATGGCGACGAATGCGTCGCGGCTCATTTTCTGAAAAGTCGGCAAAAATGCGAGGTTGAAGGTCGGCACGCGCACCGAAGCGGCCGGCATCTCGTCGATGAAATGCATGAGCGCGCGCATGCGCGCACGCGCGACCGGATCCTCCGGCGTAAAGCTCGTCTGCGGCGCGACCTCGTCGAGATATTCGGTGATGACGGTCGAGTCGATGATGATCGCGCCGTCGTGGTCGAGCGTGGGCACGACCCCATTCGGATTGAGCTTGAGATAGTCGGGCTTGAGCTGATCGCCCTCGAGCAAATTGAGCTTGTTCTCGGCGAAAGCGAGGCCCTTTGCATTGAGGACGAAACGCACACGCTGGCTGCAGGTCGATTGCGGTGCGTTGTAGAGCGTGAAGGCCATGGTTCCACCCGTTCGATTTCGGGCCGCATGATGCGGAAACCGGCGCTGGAATACCAGCGGCGAGTTTATAGCCATTTTACTTGTGATTGATGCGTATGAACGCTTGATTGGTCTCGTGCGCAGCCGCCGCTTTTCCTCCCTTAGGCCAAGCGACGGCGTGAATCCTCCACCTTATGCACACAGGGCCGCGAAAGCGGCCCTCTTTTTTTGTGGCGTCCGGCGCGGACAAAAATGAAACGCCGCCGGCCATGG
>JBQCFB010000240.1:0-3469 GCA_051959715.1 Pseudolabrys sp. | reverse complement strand
GAGAAGGATCAGCCGACGCCGTACAACACGTACATCGTCGACGGATTTCCGCCGTGCAAGAAAGGAAAAACCCGCAGCGCGTCTCTCGAATCCGCTCCCAATCCGGCGCCGACCAAGGACCACTATATCTACGCCCATGGCACCGGCGGACACGTCTTCTCGGAGACCTACGAGCAGCACCAGAAGAACGTCGCCAAGCTGCGGCAGATCGAGCAGGGCGGGGCGGCGGATCCCGCACCGGCCGCCGCGCCTGCGCCTGCGCCGCCGCCCGCGCAGGCCGAAGCGACGCCACCCGCGGCGAGCGGGCCCAAGCTCGTGCCCAATCCGCACAGGCGTACGCCGCCACCCAAACGCTAGCCTTGTGAGGGTGCCGCGCCGCCGCTAAGGTCCGCGCGATTTTTACGCGTTCCGACGAAAGACGAGGCGATCAGCATGGCGCTGTCGAGCATGACCGGATTCGCTCGCGGCCAGGGCGTCACGGGCGCCTATGCCTGGAGCTGGGAGATCAAGTCGGTCAACGCCAAGGGCCTCGACATCCGCTTCCGCATGCCGCCCGGTTGGGACGCGATCGAGGTCGCGGCGCGCGCGCGCGCGACGCAGGCGCTGTCGCGGGGCACCGTCTACTGCAATCTCACCGTGACGCGGCAGGGCGTGGCGCCGACCGTGAAGGTCAATGAGCCGGTGCTCAACGCGGTGATCGCGACGCTCAACCAGTTGACCGGCAAGATCGACGCGGCCGCGCCGACGCTCGACGGCATTCTCGGCCTCAAGGGCGTGATCGAGGTCACCGAGGAAGAGGAGAGCGAGGAGGGCCATCGCTTGGCCGAAGCCGCGATCCTGAAAGGCTTCGATAAGGCGCTCGCCGATCTCGACGCCATGCGCAAGCACGAGGGTGACACGCTCGGCAAGCTCCTGTCGGCGCGCCTCAACGAGATCGCCGCGCTGACCGCGCAGGCGGAGGCCGCGCCGGGCCGCAAGCCTGAGGCGATCAAGGCGCGGCTCGCCGCGCAGGTCGCGACCCTGATCGAGGCCTCGCAGCGCTTCGACAGCGACCGCCTCTACCAGGAGGCGATCATGCTCGCGACCAAGGCCGACATCCGCGAGGAGCTCGACCGGCTGGTGGCGCATGTCGCGCAGGCGCAGAAGCTGATCGACGACGGCGGCCCCGCGGGCCGGCGGCTCGACTTCCTGGCGCAGGAGCTCAACCGCGAATCGAATACGCTTACAGCCAAGGCCAACGACACCGAGCTGACCAATGTCGGCTTGCAGTTGAAGAGCGTGGTCGAGCAGTTCCGCGAGCAGGTGCAGAACCTCGAATGACCGAGCAGGTCGATATCCGCCGACGCGGCATCATGCTGGTCCTGTCGTCGCCTTCGGGCGCCGGCAAGACGACGCTGACGCGCAACCTGCTCGAGCAGGAAAACCACGACGATCCGGGCAAGCTCGAGCTTTCGATCTCCGTGACGACGCGCGCGCGGCGCGGCAGCGAGATCGACGGCGTGCATTACCACTTCCTGACGCGCCGCCGCTTCGAGTCGATGCGCGACGGCGGCGAATTGCTGGAATGGGCCGAGGTGCACGGCAATTATTACGGCACGCCGCGCGACCCGGTGGAGAAGGCGCTCGCGCAGGGACGCGACGTTCTGTTCGACATCGACTGGCAGGGCGCGCGGCAGCTCTACGAGAAGATGCGCGACGACGTGGTCAGCGTCTTCGTGCTGCCGCCGTCGGCGGCGGAACTGAAGTCGCGGCTCGAGCGTCGCGCCGAGGATTCCGCGGCGGTGATCCAGCGGCGGCTCAAGAACGCCATCGAAGAGATCATGCATTGGGAGGAGTACGACTACATCCTCGTCAATCGCGATCTCGACAAGAGCTTCGCGCGGCTGCGCGCCATCCTCACGGGCGAGCGCCTGAAGCGCGTGAAGATGACCGACCTGACGACCTTCGTCGATCAGTTGCTCAGCGATCTGAAGAAGGTCGCGCCCTAGACGCGAAGCGCCGCCCATGCCCGACACGCCGGTCGTCAAGTCGCTGCGCGCAGTGCCGGTCGCCGGGCGCGACTCGATGCTGCTCAACCTGTCCGGCGCGCACGGCCCGTATTTCACGCGCAACCTGCTGATCCTCACCGACAGCGCCGGCAGGACCAGCATCGGCGAGGTGCCGGGCGTCGAGAAGATCCTGCGCACGCTCACCGACGCGACGGAATTGGTTGTCGGCCAGCCACTGGGCAACATGCAGGCGGCGCTCAATGCGATGCGCGCGCGCTTCGGCGATCGCGACGCCGGCGGCCGCGGCCTCCAGACTTTCGACCTGCGCACGACCATCCACGCGGTGACCGCGGTGGAATCGGCGATGCTCGACCTGTTCGGGCAATTCCTCGGCGTGCCGGTGGCGGCGCTGCTCGGCGAGGGGCAGCAACGCGCCTCGGTCGAGATGCTCGGCTATCTGTTCTATGTCGGCGACCGGAAGAAGACGGACCTCGCTTATGCCTCGCCCGCCGACGAGGGCGCCGACGCCGACGACTGGCGGCGCTTGCGCCATGACGAGGCGATGACGCCGGAGGCGATCGTACGCCTCGCCGAGGCCGCGCGCGCCCGCTACGGCTTCAACGACTTCAAGCTCAAGGGCGGCGTGTTGGCGGGCGACGCCGAGGTCGAGGCGGTCACCGCGCTGCACGAGCGCTTTCCCGATGCGCGCATCACGCTCGATCCGAACGGCGGCTGGCTTCTCAAGGACGCGATCCGGCTGATGCGCGACATGCACGGCGTGCTCGCCTATGCCGAGGATCCGTGCGGCGCCGAGGAGGGTTTCTCCGGGCGCGAGGTGATGGCCGAATTCCGCCGCGCGACCGGCCTGCCGACCGCGACCAACATGGTCGCGACCGACTGGCGACAGCTCGCGCATGCGCTCGCCTTGCAGTCGGTCGACATTCCGCTCGCCGATCCGCATTTCTGGACAATGGCCGGCTCGGTGCGCGTGGCGCAGACCTGCCGCGACTGGGGGCTGACCTGGGGCTCGCACTCCAACAATCACTTCGACGTCTCGCTCGCCATGTTCACCCATGCCGGCGCCGCCGCGCCCGGCAAGGTCACCGCGCTCGACACGCACTGGATCTGGCAGGACGGGCAGCGGCTGACCAAGGCGCCGTTGAAGATCGCCGGCGGCCACATCGCCGTGCCGGACAAGCCCGGGCTCGGCATCGAACTCGACATGGACGCGGTCGAGAAGGCGCACGCGCTTTACAAGCAGCACGGCCTCGGCGCGCGCGACGATGCCGTGGCGATGCAGTATCTCGTGCCGGGCTGGCGCTTCGATCCGAAGCGGCCGTGCCTGGTGCGCTAACGCGGGGCGAGCGCCCGCGCCAGGTTGACGAAGCCTTCGATCGCGATTTCCTCGGCGCGCGCGGTCGGCTCGATCCCGGCCGCTTCGAGCAAAGCGAGAGCATCGCCGCCGAGCGATCTCAGGCTCT
>JBQCFB010000239.1:0-6613 GCA_051959715.1 Pseudolabrys sp. | reverse complement strand
TCGCGGCTCGTCATGTCGCTCCTGCTGCGCAAGCGCACCGTGTCGAGCAAGGCGGCGTTGCGGCTGCTCGACGACGCCAATGCCGCGATCCAGTACAACCGCGAAATTCTCCAGACCGCGCTCGATCACGTGCGCCAGGGCATCGCAGTCTTCGACAAGGATCTTCAGCTCATTTGCTGGAACCGGCAGTTCGGCGAGATCATCGACCTGCCGCCGTCGCTGGTGCGGCCCGGAATCGGGCTCGCCGAGATTTTGCAGTTCAGCGCGCAGCGCGACGCCATGCCGGCGGACCGCATCGACGATTTCGTGCGCGAGCAGACCGCGCGCTATGTCAGCGGCCAGGAGCCGTTCCTGCGGCGCTTCACGGCGCGCGGCACCGTCATCGAGGTGCGCGCCAACCACATGCCGGACGGCGGCATCGTCACGACCTTCACCGATATCACCGCCACCGTCGAGGCGGCGGACGCGCTCGAGGCCGCCAACGAATCGCTGGAACGGCGCGTCATCGAACGCACGGAAGAGCTGACGCGGCTGAACGCCGCGCTCGCCCATGCCAAGGGCGAGGCAGAATCCGCCAACATCTCCAAGACGCGCTTCCTCGCCGCCGCCAGCCACGACATCCTGCAGCCGCTCAACGCCGCGCGCCTCTACGTCACGAGCCTGATCGAGCGCGGCGAGAACGGTGACCGCCGCCTCGTCGACAACATCGACGCCTCGCTCGAGGCGGTGGAGGAGATCCTCGGCGCGCTGCTCGACATTTCGCGGCTCGACACCGGCGCGATGCGCGCCGAGCTGTCCGTTTTCCGCATCGACGAATTGATGCGGCAGATCGAGCTCGAATTCGCGCCCATGGCTGCGGCGAAGGGGCTGACGCTCACCTACGTGCCCTCCTCGCTGGTGGTGCGCTCCGACCGGCGGCTCCTGCGCCGCCTGGTGCAGAACCTCGTCTCAAACGCGATCAAGTACACGCCCGCCGGCCGCGTCCTGGTCGGCTGCCGCCGCCGCGGCGACGTGCTGCGCATCGACGTGTTCGATACCGGCGTTGGCATACCGCAGGACAGGCTGCGCGACGTCTACGTCGAGTTCCACCGTCTCGATAATGGCGCGCGGATCGCGCGCGGTCTCGGCCTTGGCCTGTCGATCGTCGAGCGCGTGGCGCGCGTGATCGGCAGCGAGATCGAGGTGCGCTCCGCCGTCGGCGAGGGATCCCATTTCTCGGTGACGGTGGCGCGCTCGGATGCGGCGCCGGTCGAATTGCCGCCGCGCGACGACCGCCGCGTCGATCAGGGCCAGCTCGCCGGGGTCACCGCGCTGTGCATCGACAACGAGCCGTCGGTGCTGGACGGCATGGAGACGCTCCTGCACGGCTGGGGCTGCACCGTGCTCAAGGCGTCGAACCTCGCAGAGGCGCTCGATGCGCTCGCCGCGCACGGCGTTCCGCCGGACGGCCTGCTCGTCGACTACCACCTCGACCAGGGCACCGGGCTCGAGGCGATCGCGACCTTGCGCGCGCAATGCGGCGAGGTGCCGGCGATCCTCATCACCGCCGACCGTTCGCCCGCGGTGCGCGAGGAGGCCCGCGCCCGCGGCATCCAGCTCCTCAACAAGCCGCTCAAGCCTGCGGCGCTGCGCGCGCTGCTGGCGCAGTGGCGCGTCCTGCGCGCCGCCGCGGCGGAGTGAGCGAAACAGCGCCTAGATGAAGTGGAAGTCGCTCGTGTGCGCCTGGAGATCGGCCACGTGCACGTGCGCGAGCGTCACCGACTGATTGCCTTCGACGGCGATGACCGCGCCCGCAGCCGAATCGTGAGCCTGGTCCAGCAACTGCGCCGCCGACGCAATCAGATTGTGGTTGATCGCCAGAACGTCGCTGTTGACGTCGAAGTCCGCGACCTTGACTGCCCCGAAGCCGGAATTGAACACGAACGTGTCCGAGCCGGCGCCGCCGGTGAGGCCGTCATTGGCGCCGGCGACGAGCACGTCGTTGCCGGCGCCGCCGGCGAGAGACTGATGGGCGTCGGCTGAATACAGCGTGTGCCCGGTGGAGTTTGAGGCGTTGCCGGCCACGTCGACCGACCGCGCGAGATAGCTGTGTATGCTGTCGCTGCCGACGCTGGCATTGAGCTTCCACGTCCCGTCGGATCCGGCCGTCGCGGTCCCGATCAACTGCGGTCCCTTGTCGTAGATCGACACGGTGTCGCCGGCAGCAGACGTCCCGCTGAACGTCGTCAGCCCCGTCGTCGCATTGAAGTTGGCATTCGACATTACGGGCGCGGTGCCCGTGTGGTCGACGGTGATCATGTCCGGCGCCAGCGTTTCGTAGCTATTGCCGGCGACGTCCGTCGCGACGGCCGACAGATCATGATTGCCTTCGGCGAGAACGGTCGAGAACGTCCATGCGTCATGCACGAGCGTGGCGGCGCCGATGTCCTGGCCGGCGTCGAAGATCTCGATATGCGAAAGGCCAGGGCCCACGGCCGTGCCGAGCAGCGTGACGTGGCCGTCATTGGTGATGAAGTCGCCGTTGGAGCCGCCGGTGTCGTGCACGAGCTTCTCGACCATCGTCAGACCCGGGCCGGACCAGGCGGCGGACTGCACGAGCGGCGAGAGATGGTTCTGGAGCACGTCCATCTGCGGCTTGTCGGCGCCGTGCACGGGCTCGATCGAGTACATGTAGTTGCCCCACCACGGGCCGCCGGCCCAATAGGTGCCGCCCTGCCAGGCGTCGCTGTGCGTCTGCATGTAGCTCAGCATGTTGTCGAGCGCGGCGACGCTCGTCTGATCCGTGCTCACGCCGAATTCGCCAAGGAACAGGTGGTTGCCGGTCGACTCCGCCCAGTTCGTGATCGCCTCGAGGCGCTCGACGCCGACCGTCGTCGACACGACGCTCGCGTGGGTGCCGCTGCCGTTGGAGTCGAGATACTGGTGCACGTCGAACGCGAAATTGTGCGACGGATCCTGCACGCCGGTGCCGATCACCGCGGCATTATCGGTCTTCACCCAGCGCCAGGCGCCGTCCGAGTAGCTTCCCGAGACGAGAATCTCCTGCGACGTGGCGCCTGCCTCGCGGATCTCGGCGATGGCGGCATTGGTCGAGTCGAGCCACTGCGCCGCGGTCTGCGCGTGCGGCTCGTTCATCAGATCGAACATGACGTTCGCGTCTGCAGCGAAATGCCCGGCGAGCTTTCCCCAGAGATCGGCGAAGGCCGAATTGGGAACTGCGTCGCTGCCGATCAGGGAGCCTTGATAGGAACCGTAGTCGTGCGCGTCGAGGATGACCTTGAGGCCCTTCGAGTTCGCGTAGTTCACGACGTCGTCGATATGCGCGAGCTGGCTTGCGTCGAGCGGACCATATGCGGAAGTCTGCAAGCGCTCCCACAGGAACGGCAGCCGGATGACCGACATGCCGGCATTCGCGTAGTAGTCGATCTCGCTGTGCGAGGGGTAGATGTAATCGACGCCGTAGGTGCCGGGATTTTTCTGCGAGGCAAATTCGGCGCCGGCCAGATTGACTCCAAGAAGCCAGTCGGAAGTGCCGGCGGCACCTCCCGGGACGGACGCGTCAGACATTTCCATTGAACCTGTAAGCGACAGCACTGCGCATGTCGTGAGAGCACCATCACGTATCGGTGCTTTATGATCATTTAAGGACTGCGCGGCGAAGCCGAATCAATATCCAGAGTTCCTCAATCCGGAACCCGATCTTGCATGCACGCGCCGCAGTTCCACGTGCGGATGAATTTGACTTAAATCGCGGAGCTACACGCGGCGACGGATTGACGGTGCGTGGTCAACATTCTGACGAGAACGCGAGTCAGAGACGCGGCCGTGCCGGGTGACGGACAGACAATCTTGCAGCAGCCATCGCGCGCCCTTCCGACGCATCCGGCGCTGAAAGCCGCGCTGGCGGACTTCCGGCGCGCGCTCGTCAGCGTGACGGTGTTTTCCGCGGCGGTGAACCTGCTGATGCTCGCCGGGCCGCTCTACATGCTGCAGGTCTATGACCGCGTGCTTGCGAGCCACAGCGTCCCGACCCTGCTGGCGCTGTCGGTGATGCTGGTAATGGCCTACGCCTTCCAGGCGTCGCTCGATTTCATCCGCAGCCGCATCACCGGCCGCGCGGCGCTGGCGGTCGACCATCACCTCGACACGACGGTGCACAATGCAGTCGTCGCCCTCGGGCTCCAGTCGCGGCTCGCGGGCGACGCGCAGCAGCCGCTGCGCGATCTCGACCAGATCCGCAGCTTTCTCACCAGCAGCGGCGTCACTGCGCTGCTCGATCTGCCCTGGGCGCCGGTGTTCCTCGCGCTCTGCTTCGCCATCCATTACTGGCTCGGCGTCGTCGCGCTCGCGGGCGGCTGCGTCCTGTTCGGGCTGGCGCTCCTCACGGAACGGGCGAGCCGCGAGCCGACACGCCTCATGGCCCGCCAGGCCGGCCAGCGGGCGGCGCTGATGGAGGCCGACCGGCGCAATGCCGAGACCATCGTGGCCATGGACATGAGCGCGGCGCTCGCCGCGCGCTGGTCGCGCAGCAATTCGGAATACCTCGCCGGCCTCAGCCGCGCCTCCGACGTCGTCGGCTCCTTCGGCGGCCTGTCGCGCGCCCTGCGGTTGACATTGCAGTCGGCGATGCTCGGCGTCGGCGCCTATCTGGTGATCCAGCAGGAACTTTCGGCCGGCGCCATGATCGCGGCGTCGATCATGATGGGCCGCGCGCTCGCGCCGATCGAAACTGTGATCGCCAACTGGCGCAGCAGCATCGCCGCCCGGGACAGCTTCCACCGGCTGTCCGCCACGCTCGGCCGGATCGAGGAACGCGACGCGGCGACCGATTTGCCGCCACCGTGCATGAGCGTGGAGGCGCGGCGCCTGAGTCTCGCGCCGGTCGGGGCGCAGAGCCTGATCGTCCGCGATGTTTCCTTTCGGCTGTCGGCCGGCGAGGCCCTCGGCGTCATCGGGCCGAGCGGTGCCGGCAAGAGCTCTCTCGTTCGCGGCCTGGCCGGCGTGTGGAAGCCCGTGGCGGGAGAAGTGCTGCTCGACGGCGCGGAACTGCACCAGTGGAGCCGCGCGTCGATTGCCGGCCGGATCGGATTTCTCGGCCAGACCGTCGAACTGTTCGACGGCACCGTCGCCGCCAACATCGCCAGAATGGCGGTCGAGGTCGATTCGGCCGCGGTGCTCGCAGCCGCCAAGGCGGCCGGCGCGCACGGCATGATCCTCGGCCTCCCGGACGGCTACGACACGCAGATCGGCGACGCCGGAGCCAGACTGTCGGCGGGACAAAGGCAGCGCATTGCGCTGGCGCGCGCGCTTTATCGCGATCCGTTCCTGATTGTCCTCGACGAGCCGAACTCCAATCTCGACGCCGAAGGCGATGCGGCGCTCCAGGCCGCAATCGAGGGCGCCAAGGCGCGTGGCGCGATCGTCGTCATGATCGCGCACCGCCCGTCTGCCCTTGCCGCCTGCGACAAGGTGCTGGTGCTGGCGAACGGACTGCAGCAGGCCTTCGGCCCGCGCGACGAAGTCGTTCGGGCCTTCACGGCGCGGGCGCGACCCGCCACGACCGGCGCGCGCGTCAGGGCCGTTCCCGGAAAGAACGTCCTGCCATGATGCGTCGGATCGGCCGAAATCCAATGCAAGCGGTGCGCCGGCTGGAACTCACCGGTTACGCCTTGCTCGCGCTGCTGTTCGGCGGCGCCGGCGTCTGGGCTTCGACCGCGCACATTGCCGGCGCCGTGATTGCACCCGGCAGCGTCGTGGTGCGCTCGAACGTGAAGAAGGTCCAGCACCCGACCGGCGGCGTCGTCGCAGAAATCGACGTGCATGACGGCGACCACGTGAAGGCCGGCCAGGTCGTCATCCGGCTTGACGCCACTGTGGCCCGCGCCACCGTCGGCGTCGTCCAGGTGCAACTCGATGAATTGCGGGCGCGCCTGGCGCGGCTCATGGCGGAGCGCGACGACGCCGATCGCATAACCTTCCCGCCCGATCTGTCGGCGCGCGAGCAAGACCCGCAGATCGCCGGCACGCTTGCAGGCGAGCGGAAGCTGTTCGAATCGCGCCGGCTGGCCAAGACCGGACAACGTGCACAGCTCGAGGAGCGCGTCGTTCAGTCCAATCAGGAAATTCGCGGGCTCGAAGCGCAGAAGGCTGCGAAAGAGCAGGAGCTTTCGCTCATCGACACGGAGCTCAAGGGCGTCAACGAACTCTGGGACAAGAACCTGGTCGCGATCACCCGGCTGATGCAGTTGCGGCGCGATCGCGCGCGCCTTTCTGGGGAAGAAGGTCAATACGTCGCCGAGATCGCGCGGGCGAAAGGCAAAATCAGCGAGACCCAGCTTCAGATCATCCAACTCGACAAGGACTTCACCACCGACGTCCTCAAGGACCTGCGCGAGGCGCAAGGCAAGATTGCCGAACTGACCGAACGGCTGGTGGCGGCGCAGGATCAGCTCAAGCGCGTCGACATTGTCGCGCCGCAGGACGGCGTCGTCGATCAGCTCGCCGTGCACACGATCGGCGGCGTCATCAGCAACGGCGAAGTGCTGATGCAGATCGTCCCGCGCAACGACGAGCTGATCGTCGAGGCGAAGGTCGAACCGCGGGACATCGACCA
>JBQCFB010000238.1:0-3523 GCA_051959715.1 Pseudolabrys sp. | reverse complement strand
AAGGCGATCAGCCAGAATTTCATCTGCCGCTGGAACACGTCGCCGTCCGACCCGCGCCGGGCCGGCACAGGCGGCTGATAGGGCTCGAGGCTCACGAATTGCCCATGGCGTCGTTCATGTGACGCATCCACTCGCTCAGGTACGCAGCGACCGACAATAGCGTGGTCGCGGCCACCAGTCCCATGAGCGCGGTGGTGACAGCGGGGATATCCAGGCCATAACCGATCGAGCCCAGAACCACGCTGGCGAGCACGATCTGGGCCACCGTGTTGAGCTTCGACACGACCAGCGGCTGCATCTTGACCGGGCTGCCGACCAGCCAGGACAGCATGACCCCGCCGACGATCATGACGTCGCGGGAGACGACCAGGATCACCAGCCAGCGCGGCAGGACGCCGCTGATGCCCAAGGTCACGTAGATCGAGACGAGGAGCGCCTTGTCGGCGAGCGGGTCGAGATAGGACCCGAGCATCGTCGTCATGCCGAAGCGCTTGGCCAGGAACCCGTCGACGGCGTCGCTGACCCCCGCCGCCAGGAACAGGACGAAGGCGATCCACATGGCGCCGGACGAGATCGCCCAGACGACGACCGGAACGAGAAGGATGCGCCCCAGCGTGATGAAGTTCGGAATGCTCAAAGCTCGACCCGGCCTGCCGGCGCGCCCTTACCCCCGCCGGGCCGACCGCGCCGAAACTCGCGCCAGAGTATAGCCGCCGCCGGACCATTGCACGACTTGCGATTCCAACGTACGACCCCCACGCAAACGGGGACGGAAATGGCGAAAAACGAGCGCGGGATGACCTACGCGCAGGCGGGCGTCGACATCGACGCCGGCAACCGCATGGTCGACCTGATCAAGCCCCTGGTCCGCGCCACCGCCCGCCCCGGCGCCGATGCCGAGATCGGCGGTTTCGGCGGCCTGTTCGACCTCAAGCGCTGCGGCTTCAAGGACCCTGTGCTGGTCGCCGCCACGGACGGCGTCGGCACCAAGGTCAAGATCGCCATCGACACCGGCCGCTACGAGACGATCGGCATCGACCTCGTCGCCATGTCGGTGAACGACCTCGTCGTGCAGGGCGCCGAGCCTCTCTTCTTTCTCGACTACTACGCCTGCGGCCGGCTCGCGCCGGAAACCGGCGCCGCCGTCGTCGCCGGCATTGCCGCCGGCTGCAAGGACGCCGGCTGCGCGCTGATCGGCGGCGAGACCGCCGAGATGCCGGGCGTCTATGCCGGCGACGATTTCGACCTTGCCGGCTTCGCCGTCGGCGCGGCCGAACGCGGCGGCATCCTGCCGCGCGCCGACATCGGCGAAGGCGACGTCATTCTCGGCCTCGCCTCCTCCGGCGTGCACTCGAACGGCTATTCGCTGGTGCGCAAGGTGGTGGAGAAGAGCGGCCTGGCATGGGACGCGCCGGCGCCTTTCGCTCCGGGCAAGTCGCTCGGCGAGGCGATCCTCACCGCGACGCGCATCTACGTGAAGTCGTGCCTCGCCGCGATCCGCCAGACCGGCGCGGTGAAGGGCCTGGCGCACATCACCGGCGGCGGCTTCCCCGACAACATCCCGCGCGTTATGCCGAAAGGCCTCGGCGCGCTGATCGAATTGTCGCGCGTGCCGGTCACGCCGGTGTTCAAATGGCTGGCGCGCGAAGGCAACATCGCCGAGGGCGAACTGCTGCGCACCTTCAATTGCGGAATCGGCATGATCGTGGTCGCGGCGCGCGGCGACGCGGCCCGTGTCGCCGATGCCTTCAAGGCCGCAGGCGAACATGTCGTCGAGCTCGGCCAGGTGATCCGCGCCGACGGCGAGCCGCGCGTCGTCTATCGCGGCGCGCTCGATCTCGCGGGCTGATGCGATGAGCCGCAAGCGCGTCGCCTGCCTCATCTCCGGCCGCGGCTCGAACATGGCGGCGCTGATCGAGGCGGCGAAGGCGCAGGACTATCCGGCCGAGATCGCGCTCGTCGTCTCGAACGTGCCGGGCGCCGGTGGGCTCGCCACCGCCTCGGCCGCCGGCATCGCCACCGCCACCATCGACCACAAGACGTTCGGCAAGGACCGCGCCGCCTTCGAGCGCGCCTTGCAGGACGTGCTGGCGAAGCACCGCATCGACCTCGTCTGCCTCGCCGGCTTCATGCGCCTCCTGACGCCATGGTTCGTCGGACAATGGCCGAACCGCATGCTCAACATCCATCCGGCGCTGCTGCCCTCCTTCAAGGGCCTCGACACGCACGCCCGCGCGCTGGAGGCCGGCGTCAAGCTGCACGGCGCCACAGTGCATTTCGTCGTGCCGGAAATGGACTCCGGCCCGGTCATCGCCCAGGGCGCCGTGCCGGTGCAGGACGGCGACACGGAAAAGGCCCTCGCCGCGCGCGTGCTGGCGGTCGAGCACCGCATCTACCCGCTCGCCCTCAGGCTGGTCGCCGCCGGCCGGGTGACGGTTGCCGGAAACCGCTGCCGCATCGACAACGGGACCGTGCCCAACGGGGCCTTTCTGGTGCCCGGCGACGGCGCCTGACGCCCTTATCCACAGACCCGCCCGCCCGGGCCCGCTCACGGCGGCGTGAATTTTTGAACCGGCCGCGGTGTTCTATCAAATAGCCGGCGGAAGACCGCCGGCCCGTCGGGGCCAACAGCTGGGGAATGGCAATGAACGGTTCGAGAAACGAGACGCGACTCCTATTTCCGGGACTGGCAGGCTTTTACGCCTCCTGGAGCGACATCAGCTACGCGCTGCTCCGCGTCGCCACCGGCGCCATCCTGTTCGTTCACGGCTGGGGCAAGGTGACCGGCGCCGGCCTCTCCGGCGTGTCCGGCTACATGGGCAAGCTCGGGCTTCAGCCGGGCATCCTGTTCGGCGGCGCAGCGATGTTCATCGAGACGATCGGCGCGCTCTGCCTGCTCGTCGGCCTGTTCACCCGGTTCTTCGCGGCGGCGCTGGCGATCGAAATGCTGATTGCGTTCATGGCCGTCCACTTCGCGAAGGGCTTCGGTGTCGGCGGCGGCGGCTACGAATACGTCCTGCTGCTCGGCGTCGTGCTGTTCTCGATCGCCATCCGCGGCGGCGGGCCCTACTCGGTCGACGCCAAGATGGGCAAGGAACTCTAGGCCGCGTTACCCGGTCGTTCCGGCCCTCTGCCGGGACGACCGTCAGCCTGCCTTCCTGATCCACACCTTGTTGTCGTGCACTGCCGCGCCGCCATAGGGGGCGATCGGGTCGGAGCCGACCAGCGTGTTGATGCCGCGGCCGTCCGGAAAGGCCGAATTCGGCCAGATCGATTCCGCGATCAGCACGCCGCGGCAGACGCCGTCGAACACGCGCGCGTGCAGCCGCACTTCGCCAAGCGTATTGCCGAGCACCACCGCGTCGCCGTCGGCGATGGCGTTGGCGCGCGCGTCGTCGGGATGGATCATCACCGTCGGCCGCTTCTCGCTGGCGATCGAGGTCGGCGTCTCGTTGAAGGTCGAATTGAGAAAGCCGCGCGCCGGTGACGTGGCGAGCCGGAACGGATGCGCCGCATCCGCCTC
>JBQCFB010000237.1:0-2247 GCA_051959715.1 Pseudolabrys sp. | reverse complement strand
GCGCGGCATGTTGCGCGCGCAGGGTGCGGCGCTTCTCTTCGCGCGCGTCGTCGGCGTCTGGCTCGACGAGGACGAAGGCGTCGACCGCACCATGGCGGCGCTCGATCGCGGGCTGGCCAGCGCCGAACGCTGGGACGGTTTTCTCGGCGATCTCTGCGCGATCCCCAGCGCCTTGCGCCGGTCGCGCCGGCGCCGCCGCCGTCCGCTCGACGAAGGTCCGGCCGAAGCGAGCGCCGCCTAGACCGGCACCCTGACCGTCGCGCGCAGGCCGCCGAGCGGTGAATCGCCGAGGATGATGTCGCCGCCGTGCGAGCGCGCAATGTCGCGCGCAATGGCGAGCCCGAGGCCCGTGCCGCCTTCGTCCTGGTTTCGCGCATCGTCGAGCCGCAGGAACGGCTTGAACACGTCCTCGCGCATCTCCACCGGAATGCCGGGCCCGTCATCGTCCACCGTCACCGTCAGGTAGCGGTGATCGCGGTGGCCGGTAATGGCGATCGACGGCGCATAACGCGCCGCGTTCGACACGAGGTTGGCGAGGCAGCGTTTGAACGCCGCCGGCCGCACCGTGACGTTGGGCGGCCCGTAGAACACCACCGTCGCCTTGTGGCCGTGGCGCTCGGCGTCGCTGCGCAGTTCCTCGAGAAATTCCGCCATGTCGGTCGGCGCCGACGACTCGCCGAGATCGCCGCGCGCGAAGGCGAGATAGGCCTCCAGCATGCGCGCCATTTCGTCGACGTCCTTCTTCATCGCCTCGACTTCGGGGTTCGAGTCGATGAGCGCCAGTTCGAGCTTGAAGCGGGTGAGCACCGTGCGCAGGTCGTGCGAGACGCCGGCGAGCATGGCGGTGCGCTGCTCGATCGCGCGCTCGATGCGCGTCTTCATCTCGATGAAGGCGGCGGCGGCCCGCCGCACCTCGCGCGCGCCGCGCGGCCGGAAATTCGGCACTTCGCGGCCCTTGCCGAAGCTTTCGGCGGCGTCGGCGAGCCTCAAGATCGGCCTGATCTGGTTGCGCAGGAAGGCGATGGCGACGACGAGCAGCACGGTCGAGGTGCCGACCATCCACAACAGGAAGATCTCCGAATTCGACGCATAGGCCGCGCTGCGGCGCGCGAAGATGCGCATCACCGTATTGTCGAGCTGGACGCGGATTTCGACCAGCGCCGACTTGCCGACCGTGTCGATCCAGAACGGCCGGCCGATCTGCTTGCGCAATTCTTCCGACAGCGCCTGGTCGAGTAGCGAAAAGAACGGCTTGGGCATGGGCGGCGGCATTTCGCCCATCGGCAGGAAGTCGACGACGAGGCCGAGCCGGTCCTGCGCGATCTTGCGGATCGCGCTGCGGTCGGCGTCCTGCGGATAGGCGCGATAGACGTCGATCAGCGCGCCGATGTCGTGCACGACGCCGGCTGAGAGCCGCTGCGTCACCTCGCTCCACTGCCGCTCGAAGAAGATGAAGGCGAGCACCGATTGCAGGATCACCATCGGCGCGATGATGATGAGCAGCGCGCGGGCGTAGAGGCCCTTCGGCATGAAGCCGTTGGCCCAGCGCCACATGCGCCGCCAGCCGTTCGCGACCTGCGTGAAGCCGTGATGGATACGCCGGACCGGCGGGATCGAATCGTACCACTCCCATGCCGCCCGTATCCGCGTCAGCAAAGTGCGGACGCCGTGACCGATGTCGAGGCTGGTCATGTGGTGATGACCAGCCGATAGCCGATGCCGCGCACGGTCTGCACGAATTTCGGATCGGCGGGATTGGGCTCGACCTTGCGGCGCAGGCGATTGACCTGAACGTCGACGGCGCGCTCGTTGACCGAGCCGCCATTGCCGGCGAGCGCCAGGCGCGACACGGTCTCGCCCGGCGTGGCGGCAAGGATGCGCAGCATTTCACGCTCGCGGTCCGTGAGACGCACCGTCTCCTCGCCCTTGCGCAATTCGCCACGCACGATGTGGAAGACGAACGGGCCGAAGCCGACCTGCTCGGGCGCGGCGGCCGGCGCCGGCGGCAGCGCGCGCTTCAGGATGTTGGCGATGCGCAGCGACAATTCGCGCGGCTCGAACGGCTTCGACAGATAGTCGTCGGCGCCGATCTCGAGGCCCTTGATACGGCTCTCGGCGGCGTCGCGCGCGGTCAGCATCAGGATCGGCACGGTCGATTCCGTGCGCAGCGACTTGGCGAAGTCGAAGCCGTTCTCGCCCGGCATCATCACGTCGAGCACGAGGAGATCGAAGCTCAAGTGTTTGAGC
>JBQCFB010000236.1:0-5246 GCA_051959715.1 Pseudolabrys sp. | reverse complement strand
CCCGAACACGCCGAAGACGAGGCCGGCCGAGCGCGACACGACGAACAGGCAGGCGGCGATCGCGAACAGATAGGTCGCGTTGTCGCTCGGGAAGCTGCTCCAGTTCTCGAGATCGAAGGCCCAATGATAAGTCGGCGCATTGGCGCCGAGCGCGTACATCGGGCGAACGCGGAACGGCAGCAGCGTCGAGATCGTACGATTGAGAACGAGCGCGATCGCGACGGCCGGAACGACGAGGATCAGCACCTGCCGCCGCCGGATCTGGTCGCCCTCGGCGCGAAACCAGAGCAGGCCGAACAGGCCCAGGAAGATGACGCCGGTCGGGCCGGCGAGGTGATAGACGAGGCGGTCGAGCGTATCGCTCGAGCCGCACAGCGCATTCAGTGCCCGATAGAGAGAGACGTCCAGGTTCTCGAGGAAGTTCATGGGCGT
The DNA here is from genome assembly GCA_051959715.1 of Pseudolabrys sp. Classification (GTDB taxonomy): domain Bacteria; phylum Pseudomonadota; class Alphaproteobacteria; order Rhizobiales; family Xanthobacteraceae; genus Pseudolabrys. The sequence continues at coordinate 4,814 of JBQCFB010000236.1, read as the reverse complement.
CCCCCTGGGCGTCCCCCGATGACAGTTTCATGTCAGCGCATCGCCGGCTCCATAACTACCGTCGCAAGTCGTTCGTTCCGCACGTCCGTCGAGCGTAAACGCGAATTGACGCACCCTCAGATACCGGTGCCCGAGAAGAACTCGTGCCGGATCGTGCGCACGATGATCTTGATGTCGAGCCACAGCGACCATTGCGCGATGTATTGCAGGTCGTAGTCGACGCGCGACACCGCGGCGTCGGCGAGCGCCGTGCTGCCGCGGCAGCCGCTCACCTGCGCGAGTCCGGTGATGCCGGGCCGGATGTTGTGCCGCTGGAAATAGTACGGCACCAGGTCTTCGTATTTGTGGCTCGCCGCCTTCATGCCGGGACCATGCGGGCGCGGGCCGACCAGCGACATGTCGCCGATCACGACATTGATGAGCTGCGGCAGCTCGTCGATGCTGGTGCGGCGAAGGATGCGGCCGAGCATGGTCACGCGCGGATCGTCGCCGATCGTCTGGGTGACGCCGGACCTGTCGCTCATCGCGACGTGCATCGTGCGGAATTTATAGATGCGGAACCGGCGATTGTGATAGCCGTAGCGGTCCTGCGTGAAGAACACCGGGCCAGGCGACGTCAGCTTGATCGCCGCGGCGACCACGACGAGGAAGGGCGACAGCACGGCCAGCGCGAGGCTCGCGCAGGTCACGTCGAAGATTCTCTTGAGGCGCGAGCGCGACGGCTCGCTCAGCGCGCCGCGATGCCAGAGATAATAGACGCGGCGCCGCGGACGGCGGGCGCGGCCTTCGTAGGTCAACGGCGAGAACAGTGCGTGGGTCTCGTGCCACAGGCTGGCGTCGTCCAGCGAGAGAGAGGTGGAGCGGGTCATGGATCGCCTCTGGTGTTCGGTTCATACGCACGCGTAAACAATCGCTCGCTTCGACGCCTCGTCCCGCTTCGTGATTGCTTCCGTCTCGGTGGCGAACGGTCATTGACGTGATGTGCCGTTGCTTCCGCCGAGCCGGGCTTCGATGTCGTCCTCCTCGCAAGTCGCGACCGGCTGAAATCGTTCGGGGAGGTTAGTGGATCATTTGGAAAAATTATGGCGATGCACGAAAACGTGCGCGAGCATCGCAATGATACCGTCTCGGTTCGAAAGAATTGCAATTTGGAATTATCGTGACGGAGCGCGGCGCGATGCAGCACCAATCACCGATCGTGACCGAGGGCCGGATTGTTTGTGTCGGAGATGCGGCAGAAGGAAAAATAGGCCCGTCGTGCTGAAACAAAATAGAGGGCATCGGATTTGACTTCGTCGGGAAGTCTGAGTTGCGTTCGGGGAGGTAAACCCATGTACCCTTTCGTCGGCAGAGGCGTGCTTCGGCTCGCGTTTTGTGCCGTTTTGCTGACATCGGCGGTAGGTCTTGCCGGGTGTAACGATTACAGCGATGCCTCATCCGCAACAGGCATGGAGCTTGCATCCGCAAGAACCGTCAGCAGGCCTGTCGCAATCGGCGTCGGGCCGCGCACATATGTCCTGCGCCCGAACGATCAGATCCGCGTGCAAGTGTACAACGAGCCCAATGCCACCGGCGTCTACACGATCGACGGCGGCGGCTACGTGTCCGTGCCGCTCGCCGGGCGTGTGCGCGCTGCCGGTCTCACGCCGGCCGAGCTCGAGCGCTCGATCACGAAACATGTCGACGGCAGCATCCTGAAGGATCCGCACGTGAACGTGCAGGTCGCGACCTATGGTCCGATCTATATCCGCGGTGAGGTCAAGCAGCCGGGCCAGTTCCCTTACGCGCCGGGCCTGACGATCGGGGACGCGGTGGCGCTGGCGGGCGGTTACACCTATCGCGCCGATGAATCCGTCGCCTATGTCCGGTCGTCGGCATCGCCGCAGGAAGTGGCGCGGCCGCTGCGGACCGATTTACCGGTGGCGCCCGGCGACAACATCCGAATCCCCGAGCGCTTCTTCTGAGCGCCGTCAGCAGGTGCAGCGGCGGCCGCAAACCGGTCCGCGTGTTCGTCATATGGGTGCCGATGCGTAGCGCGGGCGCGGTTGCGAAGTCTATTTCACGCGCTCTTGCTGCAGCGCGGAACGAAGCGCGCGCCGCCGTGTTGCTCCTGCTGCTGGACTGCATGCGCGGCCGTGAACCGGGTTGCACGGAACGAAGCCGACGATGGGGGACATGGTGCAGCGTGCTGGCGGCAATGGTCGTCGGCGCGTCATCGTCGGTCCATGCGCAAGCCATCTCGCCTTTGACGCCGCCGGCGTCACCGCCGTGGAATGCGGAGTCCGTCTTTGAACCCGTGCCTTACGCCAAATGGTGGTCGCATTATCCGGGCGAACGGATCAATCCGGAGGATACGCCCGTGGTGACGCGCCGCTGGCCGGGCTACGAGGAACACGGCATCCGCGCCGGCTCGTGGATGTATTACCCCTCGGTCAGCGTCGGCGCGCTGTACGACAGCAACGTCTTCGCCACGCAAAGCGACCACAAGGCGGACATTGCCGCGGTCGAGAATCCCACGCTACGCGTCGAATCGTTGTCGGAGCGCAACCCGGTCACGATCGACGCCTATGTGAAGGCGCGGCAATACAGCCACTATTCGAGCCTCGACCAGACCGACGCCAGCATCCGCGCCAAGGGGCGCGTCGACGTCACGCATGACAGCGGCTTCCTCTACACGTTCCAGGCCGCTTACCTGCACGAGGCGATCGGCTCGCTGTCGTCGCCGCTCGGCGCGGCCGAGCCGACGCCCTATGCCTACACGCACGAGAACGTCACTTACTGGAAGCAGTTCAACCGGCTGACCGTCTCGGTCGGCCTGCGCAACGACAATTACGATTTCGGCTCGACGCGCGCGCAGAACGGCACGACCATCAACCAGGACAGCCGCGACGGCTCGATCTACGCGGCGCATACCCGCGTCGATTACGCCTATAACGCCAATCTCGGCTTCTTCACTGCGTTCGAAGGCAATCTGCGCGACCTCAAGGGCACGCCGACCGGTTCCTTGAGTTCGCACGGCTACCGCTCGCTGACCGGCGTCAATTTCAGTCTGACGCGCCTGATCGGCGGCGAGATCGGCGCCGGCTATACCAGCCAGCGATTCGACGACCCGACCATCGGAACGGTGAGCGGCCCGGCCTTCCGCGCGCAACTGACCTGGAGCCCGCTGCGCACGGTCGACGTGAAGCTCAAGGCGGAAGAGATCGCGACCGAGGCGGTCGAGACGGTGGCGAGCGGCGTGCGCGCTCAATCGGTCATGCTCGGCCTCGACTACGAATTTCGCCGCAACGTCGTGCTCTCGACCTTCGCCGGCTACGAAAACGACAAGTTCTTCGGACAGGACCGGCGCGACGATGTGTATTCGGCGACCGCCAGCCTGCAATACCTCCTCAACCGCTACGGCACGGTGGCGCTCAACTACAAATACGTGAACCGCAACAGCAGCCTGCCGAGCGCGGTCTATGACAAACATGAGATCGGGATCGATGTTACAGCGCATTTCTGACGCACCGGCGCACATTACCTATGCGCCGTCGATCGCCGCGGATGTCGGCCCGTCATCCGCCGGCATCACCATCGCCGGCATCTTCACGATCCTGCGCCGCCGCCTGACCGTCATCGGGCTCACGGCGCTCGCCATGGTCGCGCTGACGCTGGTCGTCATCCTCGTGGTGCGGCCGTCCTACACCGGCACGTCGACGGTGCTGATCGATCCGCATCGGCAGGAGGTGATCAACCTCAACGACAATTCCGCCGCCATGCGCAATTCCAGCACCGACGAAGCCGCGGTGCAGAGCCAGGTGCTGCTGATGCAGTCGGCCGAGGTGCTGCGGCGCGTGGTCAAGGAGCTCAACCTCACGTCAGATCCGGACTTCATGCCGCAGCCGAGCCTGCTCGGTCCGCTGAAGAAGCTGTTCTCCACCGGCCACAAGGCGCACGGCCTGAGCGCGGAAGACATCGCCGTGATGAATTCGGTGGATGTCCTTCAGAAGCGTTTGAAGGTGACCCGCCAGCAGAACAGCTATCTGGTCGACATCAATGTCAGATCGCACGAGCCGAACAAGGCCGCGCGCGTGGCCGACGCGGTCGCCAATGCCTATCTCGCCGAGCTCGTGAAGGCGAAGGTGGACTCGGTCAAGGTCGCCGCCGGCTGGATGGATCAGCAGCTCAACGACCTCAAGTCGCGCGTCCACGACGCCGACAAGGCCGTCGAGGACTACCGGGCGCAGCACCAATTGGTGATGACGCAAGGCGTGACGGTCAACGACCAGCAGATCGCCGACCTCAACACCCAGCTCATCCAGGCGCGCGCCGAGGCGGCGCAGGCGAAGGCGAAGTACGACCAGGTAGCGCAGGTCGCCAAGGACCACGTCGATCCCGGCTCGCTGCCGGAGGCGCTGGCGTCGGAAACGATTGCGCGGCTGCGCGGGCAATATGCCGACCTCACCAAGAATGTCGCCGACCTGTCGAGCCATTTCGGCCCCAAGCATCCGATGCTGGTCGCGGCGCGCGCGCAACTGCGCGACACGCAGAAGCTGATCGACGCCGAGGTGCACCGCATCCTGCAAAGCCGGCGGCAGAGCTATGATGTCGCCGCGGCGCGCGAGGCCTCGCTTGAGAAGAGCCTGAACGGTCTCCAGGACGTCTCGACGGATTCGGGCAAGGCGCAAGTTCACCTGCGCGAACTGCAGCGCGAGGCCGACGCCAACCGCAATCTCTACGAATCCTTCCTCGGCAACTACAAGCAGGCCGCCGCGCGCGAATCCCTGAAGCTGCCGGAGGCCCGCCTGGTCTCGAATTCCGACGTACCGTTG
>JBQCFB010000235.1:0-2975 GCA_051959715.1 Pseudolabrys sp. | reverse complement strand
AATCCCGAGTGGAAGCCGGTCGCCTACGACGCGAGCTCAAAGGCAGTGGTCGTACCGCGGGGCTCGGTGGGTTTCCGCTGGGGCGAGAAGGGCAAGTGGAACCTTGAGGAGAAGAAATCTGACGGCGCGGAGACCAAGCTGCGCCTGAGCCTCGCCGACACCAAGGATGAGTTCGCTGACGTCGGTTTCCCCTATTTCGGCAATCGCGAGCACGATCACTTCACCGGCACCGACCATCCGAGCGTGCTGGTGCGTAAGGTCCCGGCCAAGCGCGTCGCCCTCAAGGACGGCGAGACGCTCGTCGCCTCGGTCTATGACCTGTTCGTCGCCAATTACGGCGTCGACCGCGGCTTCGGCGGCGAGCACGTCGCCAAGAGCTACGACGAGAACGTGCCCTATACGCCGGCCTGGGCGGAAAAGATCAGCGGCGTGCCGCGCGACCAGATCATCATGACGGCGCGCGAATTCGCGCTCAACGCCGAGAAAACCAAGGGCCGTTCGATGGTGATCATCGGCGCGGCGATGAACCACTGGTACCACTGCGACATGAATTACCGCGGCGTCATCAATATGCTGGTGATGTGCGGTTGCGTCGGGCAGTCGGGCGGCGGCTGGTCGCACTATGTCGGCCAGGAGAAGCTGCGGCCGCAGTCGGGCTGGCTGCCGCTCGCCTTCGGTCTCGACTGGGGCCGCCCGCCGCGGCAGCAGAATTCGACCTCATTCTTCTACGCGCACACCGACCAGTGGCGCTACGAGACCGTCGGCGTCGACGAGATCCTGTCGCCGACCGCGCCGGCCGGCCCGTGGGACGGCGCGCTCATCGATTACAACGTCCGTGCCGAGCGCATGGGCTGGCTGCCGTCCGCGCCGCAGCTCAAGCAGAACCCGCTGACGATCGCGCAGAAGGCGCAAGGCCTCGGCCTCGAGGCGAAGGACTATGTCGCCAAGGCGCTGAAGTCCGGCGAATTGCAGATGTCCTGCGAGGACCCGGACCATCCCGACAACTGGCCGCGCAACCTGTTCGTCTGGCGCTCGAACCTGCTCGGCTCCTCCGGCAAGGGTCACGAATATTTCCTCAAGCATCTGCTCGGCACCACGCACGGCGTGCAGGGCAAGGATCTCGGCGAGACCGGCAAGAAGAAGCCGAAGGAGGTCGCCTGGCACAATGACGGTCCGAAAGGAAAGCTCGACCTTCTGGTGACGCTCGACTTCCGCATGTCGACCACCTGCGTCTACTCCGACATCGTGCTGCCGACCGCCACCTGGTACGAGAAGAACGACCTCAACACCTCCGACATGCATCCCTTCATCCATCCGCTGACCTCGGCGGTGGACCCGGTGTGGGAGGCGAAGAGCGACTGGGAAATCTACAAGGCCATCGCCAAGGCGTTCTCGCGTGTCGCGCCGGAAGTGCTCGGCATCGAGAAGGACGTCGTGCTGACACCGATCCAGCACGACTCGCCGGGCGAGATCGCGCAGGCGCTTGACGTCAAGGAGTGGAAGAGGGGCGAGATTGAGCCGATCCCCGGCAAGACCATGCCGGCGGTGACGGTGGTCGAGCGCGACTACCCGAACGTCTACAAGCGCTTCACCGCGCTCGGGCCGCTGATGCAGAAGATCGGCAACGGCGTGAAGGGCATGGCCTGGAACACCGAGCACGAGGTCGAGCTTCTCAAGCGGCTCAACGGCGAGGTGACGGAGGAGGGGCCGACCAAGGGCCTCGCGCGCATCGATACCGATATCGACGCCACGGAAGTCATCCTGTCGCTGGCGCCGGAGACCAACGGCGAAGTCGCGGTCAGGGCCTGGAAGGCGCTGTCGCAGACCACCGGCCGCGACCACACGCATCTCGCCATTCCGAAGGAGGATGAGAAGATCCGCTTCCGCGACGTCGTCGCGCAGCCGCGCAAGATCATCTCGGCTCCGACCTGGTCGGGGCTCGAATCCGAGAAGGTCTGCTACAACGCCGGCTACACCAACGTCCACGAACTGATCCCGTGGCGCACGCTGTCGGGCCGGCAGCAGCTCTATCAGGATCATCTGTGGATGCGCGCCTTCGGCGAGGCGCTGTGCGTCTACCGGCCGCCGGTCGATCTCAAGGCCGTCAAGCCGGTCATCAATTCGAAGCCGAACGGCGAGAAGCAGATCGTCCTCAATTTCATCACGCCGCATCAGAAGTGGGGCATCCACTCCACCTACACCGACAACCTGATGATGCTGACGCTCTCGCGCGGCGGGCCGATCGTGTGGATCAGCGAGAACGACGCGAAGAAGGCCGGCATAACCGACAACGACTGGATCGAGGCCTACAACGCCAACGGCGCACTGGTCGCACGCGCCGTGGTCTCGCAGCGCGTGAAGGACGGCATGTGCCTGATGTATCACGCGCAGGAGAAGATCGTGAACGTGCCGGGCTCGGAAGTGACCGGCCAGCGCGGCGGCATCCACAACTCGGTGACGCGCGCGATCGTCAAGCCGACGCACATGATTGGCGGCTACGCGCAGCAGGCCTACGGCTTCAACTACTACGGCACGATCGGCACCAATCGTGACGAGTTCGTCATCGTGCGCAAAATGTCGAAGGTCGACTGGCTGGACAAGCCGGCCCCCGACCAACCCGCACCGCTCACCGTCGCGCCGAAAATGGAGGCCGCAGAATGAAGATCCGCGCGCAAATCGCGATGGTGCTGAACCTCGACAAGTGCATCGGGTGCCATACTTGCTCGGTCACCTGCAAGAACGTGTGGACCAACCGCGAAGGCATGGAATATGCCTGGTTCAACAATGTCGAGACCAAGCCCGGCATCGGCTATCCCAAGGAATGGGAGAACCAGGAACGCTGGTACGGCGGGTGGCGGCGCAACAAGAACGGCAAGATCGAGCCGCGCATCGGCTCGAAGTGGCGCGTGCTGGCGAATATCTTCGCCAACCCGGACCTGCCGGAGATCGACGACTACTACGAGCCCTTCAACTTC
>JBQCFB010000234.1:0-16501 GCA_051959715.1 Pseudolabrys sp. | reverse complement strand
TGCCCTTCCAGCCGACAGTGCACCATCTGCACCGGAACGGCCGGCTGTTCCCGCCGAACTATCTGCACGACAGCTGGCTCGACTACTTGTACTGGGACACCGAGCTCGAGCCCTAAGCGGTGCGCGACGCACGTCGCTGTTTTCGCCGTTACGGCGTCAGCGCGGTCCAATAGGAATCCGGCAGGTGGTCCCTGATCTCCGGCCGCAAAAATCGGAACAATGGCCCGAGCACGCCGGGGCCCGGCTTCGACCAGACGCGCCCCGCCGTCAGATTGGCGACGGCACCATGAAAAAGATGAGGCAACCCGCCGACAAACGCCGGATCGTCAGAACCGACGGCGGATAGCCCGGCCGCGTCGAACCGCGCGCCTTCGTTGCACATCAACACGCGTCCAACATGGCGATAGCCGAGCACGGACATCGGTACCCGTGCGACGATGTCGGCGCCGTAAACGAGCCGGTAGGTCTTCGCCCCGAGCCTCGGATCGTATCTCTGCTGAAAAGCCGCGCCACCGGTGCGCGGCATGCCGTAGGTGTAGACCGCCCGCGGCTCGGCGCCTTGCGCGGTTACGGCTTGCGCGGCGAGCGCCGCCAGCGCTGCGCCGAGACTGTGGCCGGCGATGAAGAGTGGCTTGCCCGTTTGCACGCTGAGTTGCGCCGCACTTGCGATCCGCGCCGCTGCGCCTTCGGCTGCTCTCTGAAAGCCTTCATGGACGCCGGTGTTCGGATCGGGGCGGAATTGGCCGTCGGTCGCGATGTTTTCCCAAATGCCGGGATCGGTACCGGCGAAGACGAGAAAGACCGCGTCAGGCCGCTCGCCGATAAGACCGCAGGTTCCGAACGCGCCTTGAAACTGCTGTGCCGTGCTGAAGCCCCATCGGCGCGAAACGATGGGGATCGTATTGGTGACATGAGTTTCGTAGGCGAGCTGCGACAGCCAGATCAACGCGCGTGCATTGACGAGTTGGAAGTCCTGGGCCGATGCGGCGAACGCCGCGAATGCCGCGGCGTCGTACTCATCGGGCGAGATTTGAACAAAGACCGTCACCGCCAGCCCCCTCGCCCGGAACTGTAGGTCGGACTTTCATCGACTACAAGTTGTGGCGAAGAAGCGCGCCTCTGCGCTCACACGCCTGGCAGCATGCGTTGCAGCACGCCGTCGCGGCGGACGAAGTAGTGATAGAGCGCCGCCAGCACGTGCAGGCCGACGAGGCCGAGCATCGCGTAATTGGCGATCAGCATGTGGACGTCGCCGGTCCAGCCCCATCCGGGCGCGCGCGTCGCCATGATCTTCGGCATCTCGAACAGGCCGAAGAACGACACCGGCATGCCGCGCCACGAGGCGTTGATCCAGCCGAGGATCGGTACGACGAACAGGAGCAGATAGAGGAGCCAGTGGACGACGCGGGCCGAAGCCGTCTGCCACGGCGGGATGCCGTCTTCGGGCGGCGGCTCGCCGTGCGCGGCGCGATAGGCGAGCCGAAGGACGGCGACGACCAGGATCAGGGCGCCGAACGAGAAATGCAGCCCGATCAGTGTCGTGACCGGCGTGTCCCGCTTGATGTCCGGCATCAGCCAGCCGATCGCAAACTGGACGATCAGCAGCAGGACGATCAGCCAATGCAGCGCTTTTGCCGTGCCGTTGTAACCGGCACCAACCCGTTCAACCATTCCGAGCCCTCCAGCCCTTTAACGCCCCACTCTGGAATTATTCTAATCCAGCACTTGCGACGGAACTAGGGCACACCCATATTGGTTCCAACGATGGTGTTGAGCCTGACAGGGTTCCACCACGGCGCGTTGTCGAAAGGCGATGCGCGACGGCCACGGGATCAGCGGGCGACGCCGGATGTAAGCGCGCCGTGGGTCTTCGTGGTCGTTATCGTTTTTGGGGCGGTTTATTCCGCCGGGCGCGCCAGCGCAGCGCGGAATCCGAAACCGGCGGCGATCATGAGCGCCAGCGACACCAGCACGTCGTAGCCGGCGAGCGAGACGCCGAACAGCCGCCACGCGGCCTCGTCACAGCGCACGATGCGGATGTCCTGGAGACTCTTGAGCAGGTTCGCCGTCGAGCCGATGCTGTTCACCGGCCCGCTGCAATCGGTCGGACCGGCCCAGAATTTCCACTCGACGCCGGCGTGGAAGGCCGAGAGGCCGGTATTCCACAGCATGACCAGCGCAATCGCCAGGAAGCCGAGCATCAGCACCTTGCGCGACGCACCGTAGGACGCGCCGAGCACCAGCAGCACCGCCAGAGGCACTGCGACGTAGAACGCCTTGCGCTGATCGAGGCACAGCGGACACGGCGGATAGCCGAGCACGTACTGGAAGAAGAAGAAGCCGCCGATCGTCAAAAGGCCCACGACCGCGATGAAGACGGCCGCGGTCATCGCGCAATTCGCCTTGGGATCGAAAGTCATGCGCAATGCGCTCCGCAACCGGCCGCCCGTGGGACTGGGGGAATAAGAGATTTCACCGCCACGGTCCAGAGAGCGAGGGACCGCCCGCTTTCACGTTCGCGACATTGCCGACGCTCAGCCGCGTTTGCGGAAGACCGTATCCGGGTCCTCGACGCCGGGCATCAGCCGGTTGTCCGGCCCGAACAGCGGCGTCTTCTTGTCGCCGCGCAACGGCACGGACAGCAGCATCTCGAAGTGCGCGCCGGCCGGCGTGTCTCGCAGCCGGAAATTGCTGTGGCGGACGACAAGCAGCCCGCCCGGCTTGAGGCAGCGATGGAAGTCGGCAAAGGCGGCGGCGACGTCGTCGAAGCACAGCAGGTGATCGCATCGCTCCGTCCCAGCTTCGCCAAGGCTGCCATGACGCAGCACCGCCATGCAGAAGATCGCGTTGTAGCGCGCCGCCGGTTCGTTCGCCGTCGACGCCGCGACCGCGAAGGCGAGGCGCTCGTCCGGCGCTGCCGCGTGTCGCGCGCGCGCGACCGCGACATTGCCGGGATTGATGTCGACGCCCTTGATCCACGCCTGCGGAAAATAACGCCGCAGCGAGAACACCTCTTCGCCGGTGGCGCAGCCGAAAGAGAGAACATCGACAGCGCTATCCGCGCCGAGTCTGCCCTGCACGAACTTGAAAATCGCCGGATAGCGGTCGGCCTGCGTGTCGTTGAACGGCTGGAAGGCGCCGCGCTTCGGCCACCAGTAGAGCCGCATCATGTGACGAAAGGGCGGGTCGGTGAGGAGCCGCCAGGCGAGCCGCGCGGCGCGCACCGGCTTCGGCGCGCGCGCACCCGGATGGTCGCCTCCGTCGGCAATAGTCATCACGCCCTCGATCAGCGCCCTGCGCCGTCGATCCTACGATAGAACGTGACCATCGTGTAATCCTTGCGCGGGCCGCGCACGCGATGACGGATGCGAAAACCGCCATCCGGTTCGAATTGATAGTCCGTGACGTAGAGGTCGTCGACGCAGACGTGCTCCGCCGCGCCATGAAGACCGCCACCGGCGTCGCCGATGAGCGCGACCTCGTGGAACAGGCGCGGCGGACGCTCGTCGAAGAACACGGCCAGGCCGCCCTCGCATTGCCGATAGATGTATTTGCGCTCGGCCGCCGATTCATGGCCGCTGCTCAGCCGCAGCGTCCCCCGCTCGTGATAGACCGCCTCGTCCGGACCGGTGCGCGTGACCTCGGCACGGCCGCTCAAGGTCGCCACGTCGTCGATGCGCCGTTCGATCGCCCACGAACCGATCAGCGATTGCAGGATCGCGGCGGGGTTGGGCCGATCTGTCATGAGTGCAATCCTGCGAAGCGCGTCAGTGCGAAGCAGGATGGTGCCCCTGGCCGGACTCGAACCAGCACGATGTTTCCACCACCTGATTTTGAGTCAGGCGCGTCTACCAATTCCGCCACAGGGGCATTGCAGGGCGCGGCGCAGGGAGCGGGTCCTGCCGCGCGGCGCGGATCATAGCGGCGGAACGCCCCGGGTCAACGGGAACCGGGACCTGTCCGCCGCCGTTGGGGCGGCGCTTTCGAGGCCGCGTCGACGACCCTATGATGCCGGCGAAGCAAACCCGTCCGGCAGGAGAGCGCCATGAACGAAGAGGCCCTGAATACCTCGCTGCGGAAGTTTCTCAAGGTCGTCGGCGTCACCTCTCAGGGCGAGATCGAGAAGGCCGTCCGCCAGGCCGCCGCCGACGGCAAGCTCAAGGGCAAGCCGAACCTCAAGGCGCAGATGGTGCTGACCATCGGCGACGTCGGGCTGACCCACAAGATCGACGGCACGATCGACCTCGAATGACCGATGCGGCATCGCACCGCACCGCGCAGCGGTTGCGATGTTGAAACCATGCCGCCGCTCGATCGCTTTCCTCTCTCGTAGCAAAAGAGGAGATCAGCGATGAATCGAGCGACGATCTGCGCGGCCGCGGCCGCCGGCTTTCTCGCGATCGCGGCGCCCGGCGCCGCGCAGGCCGCGATGCCGGTCAATACCGGGATCGACGGCGCCGCGAACAGCGGCATGGTGCAGACCGTGCGCTGGCACCATCGACATCATTGGCGCCGATGGCACCGCCGCCACCGCACCTGCTGGGTCACGCGCCGCGTGCATTGGCGTCACGGCACCAAGGTGGTGACGCGCGTGCGCCACTGCGGCCGGCGCTGGTAACGAGACATGACATTCACGCGGCGTTCGGTCTGCCGAACGCCGCTTCCATCTCGCGCCGGACCTTCACCGCCGTATCGGCCGCGTCGACTTCGACGTCCGTCCAGGACAACGCGCCGCCTTCGGGAATGTCGCGCTTGAGCTTGACGTTGTGCGCCAGCCCAAGCGGCAACAGGCCGCGGGCCAGTGAGACGTCGGCCGGCGTCTGCTTGCCCCAGACGCAGAAGCCGCCCTCGCCGTCGAGGATCTCGCCTGCCTTCAACGCCTTCTTGGCGGTCGCGACCACGTCGGAACGGAAGCCCGTCGGGGCGCCGGTCGGCTCGCCGCGCAGCGCCGCGCTTGCCACCGAAATGCCGAGCTCGAGCCCGATCATGTGGATCGGCCGGTAGAGCGCAGCGTATTTCCCGCTCCTGTCGGGCAGCATCGCGTATTCCCTGAAGCACCGGCGCGCATAGTCGGTCTCGCCCTCGAACACCACGTATGTGCCGAGCGCGAGATGATGCGGCACGTCGCGGCCGTCGCGATAGACCGACGACGTCACCTCGGTGACGCCTTCCTTCTCCAGCGTTCCACCGTCCGCCTTCGGCTTGCAGATGTCGGCGAGCTCGAAGCGCGTCGCCGGCGGAAAATGCAATCCGTCCGATTGCGGCACGAGCCCGGTCGCGTTGCATACGGCCGTCATCTCGATGCCGGACTTGGTGCCGTCGACGAAGGAATTGAACATTTTCGGATTGATCGACTTGCGGTCCGTGATGTTCAGGTACTTGTCGAGAATGTCCCAGACATTGTCGGGATTGGATTGATGGTAGTGCGGCTCGTAGCGCGTGCCCTTGCCGGCGGCGACCACCTTGAAGCCGGCGGCGCGCGCCCAGTCGACCTGCTCGCAGATGAGCGCCGGCTGGTCGCCCCAGGCGAGCGAGTAGACGACGCCGGCGGCGCGTGCCTTGCGCGCGAGCAAGGGGCCGGCGACCGCGTCGGCTTCGACATTGACCATGACGATGTGCTTGCCGCTCTCAATCGCCTTGAGGCAATGCGCGATGCCGGCGCCGGGAACGCCGGTCGCCTCGACGATAACCTCGATGCGCGGATCGGCGATCATCGCAATGGCGTCGCCCGTGACGAAGGTCGCGCGGCTCTTGTGGGCATCGTCGAACGACGAGGCTGCATAGGCCGCATCCGGCCAGCCCGCGGTCTTGAGCTGGCTGCGTGCGCGCGCGACATCGAGGTCGGCGACGGCGGCGACGTGCAGGCCGCGCGTCAGCCGCGCCTGCGACAGGAACATGGTGCCGAACTTGCCGGCGCCGATGACGCCGACGGTGACGGGTTTGCCCGCCGCCTCACGCTCGAGAAGTTTGGCATAAAGATTCACGGTGTCGCTCCCGGCGCTGTCGCGCGAGCGAAACACACGGATGACCGGGAGACAATCCGGACCCGCAGGGCCCGGCGGCGGTCACTGGCAAATTGCGCTGGAGACGAAAGTCTCGGTCTTGCACTCCGGGCCGCTCGAGCGGCCGGCCATGTAGACCTTGGCCGGGCAGGTTTCGGCGGTGGTCATGTCGACGCTCTTGCCGGCCTTGAAGCCCTTGCCCTTGCAGATCGTGTTCGCCGCGGTGTCGCAGTCCGGCGCGCCGTTCGGCGCGATCCGGCAGACCTCGTGTCCGCGTACGACGGTCGTCGCCGGCAGCTTGCTGGTGAGGGTGTCGGCTGCGTCCTTCGCGGCGTCCTTGGCCGTGTCGGCCGTCGTGCGGGCGGCGACGCCAGCCTCGTGCCCGAGATTGCCGAACATGTCCTTGGCGCCGGTCACCTGCCGGTCGAACCACTGGCCAACCGATCCGAAGAAGCCTGGGTCCTTGTCGGACGCCGGCGCCGTCTGGGCCAGCGCCAGGCTGGATACCAGGAGGAGCAGTCCCGCGCCGGCAAACGCCTGCGCGCGGTGTCGAAGGTGAGGTGTCATGCCCATGGCCGTCAGGCTGGCATCCTGCGCCAGCCGCCCCGCAGCGATCAACGGCATTCGCGCCGACGGTTACCGGCTACGCACCGCGGATGGCGAAATTGAGGAGCGGCCGCCCCGTCAGATCAAATAGACCGCGGCGACGATGCCGATGATGACCACCGCCGCCCCCAGGGTGACCCAGAGCCCGAGGCGTTTCTCGATGATGTGGCGGGCCTGCTCGCCATAGCGGTGCAGCAGGAAGGCGAGCACGAAAAACCGTGTCCCGCGAGCAATGATCGAGAAGACGATGAAGAGGCCGAAGTTGTAGTTGGCGAAGCCGGAGGTGATGGTGACGATTTTGTAGGGGATCGGCGTCAACCCCTTGAGCAGGATGATCCAGGCACCCCACTCGGCGTAGGCGGCGCGAAAGGCGTCGACCTTGTTGCCGTAGCCGTAAAGCTGGATCAGCCACTGCCCGACCGAGTCGTAGAGCAGCGCGCCGATGGCGTAACCGAGAATGCCGCCGGCGACCGAGGCGATCGTGCACCACAGCGCCATCACATAGGCGCGCTGCGGGCGCGCCAGCGACATCGGGATCAGCATGACGTCGGGCGGCACCGGAAAGAAGGAACTCTCGGCGAAGGCGATCGCCCCCATCGTCCACATGGCATGCGGCTTGTGCGCAGCGTCGATGCACCAGTCATACAATCGGCGCAGCGGCGAGCGCGGGGCGGCGGCCTCGAAAGTCATGAATGCACGGTCTCTCGGAGAAGAGCGGATCAGCGGCGCTTGCGAACGCGCCCGCTTTCAATCGCCACGACCTTGCGCGGCGGGGCAGCTTGTACCAGTTTTTTTGGCAGTTTTTCGGCGATGCCGAACAGCATCTCGCGCCGGCGCATTTCCGCCCAGACATCGTCGGGGCGAACGCCCGCATGGGCCCACAGCACCACCAGATTGTACAGCAGGTCGGCGCTTTCGCGGACCACCGCCTCGGGCTGGCCATGCATCGCGTCGATGACCACTTCAACCGCCTCTTCGGCCAGTTTCTTGGCCATTTTGGCCCGGCCGGCGCGGAACAGCTTGGCCGTCCGCGATTTCGTGGGATCCCCACCCTGCGCGGCGATCACGGCCTCATAGAGACGGGCGACCGAATCAGCCATCCGGGGACAATATCCTATTCGCCGACAAAGTTCGGTTAACGCGCAAATAAATTGCGCAGATTCAACCCGGTAAGGGTAATGCCGGCCCGGCGGCCAGGGGACCGTGCCGGCGTCAGGCCGCGGAACTGGCGCTGCGCGAGCCGCTCGAGGCGGCAAAGACGCGGGCCTGGACCTCGACCGGGCCGTGAATGATGGCGGCGACCTGATCGGCCAGTTTCTCGTAGATCTCGCGCGCTCCGCCCTCGCGCACATAGATCGCGCTGTGCAGCGGCGGCGGCTTGGGGAGCGGCCCGTCCGACCATTCGGTCAGGCCGAGCACGCTGACGCGGCGGCGGCTGCACATCATGGTGCCGAGCCCGGCGGCGACGGCGTTGTTGAGACTCTGCATGCCGTTGCCGGTGAAAACCTGCTCGTAGTCGAGGCCGGCGGCGCGCAACGTCTTCACGGCATGCCGGTGGTAGGTACCCGGCTCGCCGCACGAGACGAGCGGCACCGGCCGGGAGGCGTCGATCTTGAGGGGAACGGCGCCGCGGACCCAGAGCATTTCCTGCGGCTCGGAATGACGCGCGTCCGGTGGCCGCGTCGGCGACAGCGCGATCAGGAGATCGAGCTCGCCGATATGCAGTTGCCGCAACAGCGGATCGTGGAAGTCCGAGCGGATCGCGAACCGTACGTCCGGATGCTGGTGGCGGAACTGCGCGAAGATTCCCGGCAGGACCGAGGCGACGAAGTCGCTCGGCGTTCCGATACGGACGATCAGGTCGGTGCGAAGCGTGGCAGCACCAAGACCTACGATCTCGTCATTGAGCGACAACAATCTGCGCGCCCGCGCGACGACGCGCTCGCCGCGCGCGGTCAGCACGACGCCCTGCGCGCCGCGCTCGAACAGATCGGCGCCAATCAGTTGCTGAAGCCGCTTGATCTGGGCGCTGACGGCCGGCTGGGTGACGCCGAGCGAATTGGCGGCCTTGGTGTAGCCCCGGAGATCGACGACGGCGACCAATGTCCGCAGCAGATCCGTCGGTATGTTGGTCATGCAGACGCGTCCCCCACGGGCTGCGACCCAGGTCCCAGCGGCGCGCGATTTACTCGCGCGCGTATGAATTCGCCCCTCGCGACACTAGCAGGTATTTGATGGTGTTCAATTTTAAATTGATAAACAGGCGTGATACCCGTTCATTTCAAGGAATTTTGAATTGACGAAGCCGCAAAACGGCATGTCTTTTTTCAGCTCATAACTGCTCGTTATGGGAATCCATAATCTATATTCGAATATCGCGCTTCGGAACTGTGTTATTTAATTCTCTCGAGAATGCTGACGTAATTGGCTACCGACGTTCCGCCCATATTGAAGATACCACCCACCGTCGCATTACCGACCTGTAGGTCCCCGGCGGCGCCGGTGAGCTGCATGGCCGTCATGGCGTGCATCGATACTCCCGTCGCACCGATGGGATGGCCCTTCGCTTTTAGCCCGCCGGATGGATTGACCGGCAATTTGCCGTCCTTCTGCGTCCAGCCTTCCTTGATCGCGACCGCACCCTGACCTTCCTTGGTCAGCCCCATCGCCTCATATTCGATGAGCTCTGCAATCGTGAAGCAGTCATGCGTCTCGACGAAGGAGAGATCGTCGAGCGTCAAGCCAGCCTTCGCCAGCGCCCGTTGCCATGCGACCGCGCAGCCCTCGAATTTGAGAATGTCGCGCTTCGACATCGGCAGGAAATCCTGCACGTGCTCGGCCGCGCGGAATGCCACCGCCTTCTTCAGGCGCAGCGCCGTCTCGATGTCTGCGAGCACTACCGCGGCGGCGCCGTCGGAGACGAGCGAGCAGTCGGTGCGCTTGAGCGGACCGGCGACGAACGGATTCTTCTCGCTCTCGGTGCGGCAGAAGTCGTAACCGAGATCCTTGCGCATCTGCGCGAAGGGATTACCGACGCCGTTCTTGTGGTTCTTCGCGGCGATCATCGCCAGCGCGTCGGATTGGTCGCCCCATTTCTGGAAATAGAGGCCCGCGATCTTGCCGAAGATGCCGGCGAAGCCGCCGTCGATGTCCGCCTCCTCGCGCACATAGGACGCCTTCAGGAGATTGCGTCCGATCTCCGGGCCCGGCGTCGCCGTCATCTGTTCGACGCCGACGGCAAGGACGATGCGCGCGTCGCGCGCCGCGATCGACTTGAGGCCCTGGTGCACCGCAGCCGAGCCGGTCGCGCAGGCGTTCTCGACCCGGATCGCTCGCTTGAACCTCAGGTCCGGCGAGGCCTGGAGCACCAGCGAAGCGGTAAAATCCTGTGGCGAGAATCCGGCGTTGAAGTGCCCGAGCACGATCTCGTCGACATCGGCGGCGGCGACGCCCGCATCCGCAAGGGCGTCCGACGCCACCCGCACGATGAGGCTTTCGACGCTCTCTCCGCTCAGCTTGCCAAAGGGGGTGTGGGCCCAGCCGACGATCGCCGCACTCATCTGTCTCACTCCTCTGCCGAATTTTCGGCGTATTGGCCGGTGACCTTGGCCCGATCACCATATATGCAGATAGGGAATGGCTTGCTTTGCCTGACCGCCAAAGTGCCTTTACCCTAGCATTTCCGCCCGCGGAACTCACCCGTCGCGGACGCCCGACCCCGGACTGCCAAGGATGAGCCTGTTGCCCTTGACCCGATTCCGCGCCCTGCTCGCACTTGCCGCCGTGGCCGCGGCCTTCATTGCCGCCACGCCCCGGGCGCACGCCGAGGCAAAGCTCCTCATCGACGCGGCGAGCGGCAAGGTGCTCTACGCCGACAACGCCACCTATCCGTGGTACCCGGCTTCCGTCACCAAGCTGATGACGCTCTATACGACCTTGAGTGAGATCAAGGCCGGGCATGTGACGCCGAACACGCTGCTGACAGTGTCGACCAACGCGGCCGCGCAACAGCCGACCAAGATGGGATTCAAGGTCGGAACGACATTGACGATCGACAACGCCATCAAGATGCTGATGGTGAAGTCGGCGAACGACATGGCCGTCGCGATCGCCGAAGGCGTCGGCGGCTCGATCGAGGGCTTCGCCGACCTGATGAATGCGAATGCCCGAAAGCTCGGCATGACGCAGTCGAACTTCGTCAACCCGAACGGCCTGCCCGCGGACAATCACTACACGTCGGCGCGCGACCTCGGCATTCTCGCCCGCGCCCTGATCAACGACTTCCCGCAGTACGACGCCTACTGGCACATCCATTCGATCCGCTACGGCAACCGGGTCATCCACAACTACAACAAGCTGCTGGATCGCTATCCGGGCGCCGACGGCATGAAGACCGGCTTCATCTGCGCCTCAGGCTACAATCTGGTGGCGACGGCGACGCGCAATGGCCACCGCCTGATCGCGGTCATTCTCGGCGCCTGGTCCGGCGGCGCACGCACGCAGCAGGCGGCGCAGCTCCTGGAGCGCGGCTTCAACAGCACGCAGCTCTCCTGGCTCACGCCCTCGCTCGGCACCGTCAACGAGCTCGCGCCGATCGACGCGCAGCCGCCGAACCTGCGCGACGAGATGTGCGGCGGCCACCGCCGCAAGCCGCCGTCGGAAGACAATGACGAAGAGGCCGAAGGCGCCGACAACACCCCGGCGACCGGCGACAATCCCGGCACCGGCCAGGGCTTCATGCTGTCGAGCCTCGCCAAGGGCAAGTTCGTGCTCGGCCCGCCGGTCGATACCGAGCCGCCGGTCGTCGTCTTCACCGGCCCGGCCGATCATCCCGACGCAGCGCCGGTGGAGGTGGCGAAGAAGAAGCGCGCCAAGGTCAAGCACGCGGCCAAGTCTGCGGCCAAGTCCAAGGACGGCGCCGAGACCGAGCAGGCTGCCAAGGCCAAGCCCGACAAGCCGGCGAAGACCAAGACCGCGGCGGTCAAGAAGAAGACCAAGCCGAAGGCTGGCTCGGACGCACAATGACCGATGCGGACGCCGTGCGCGCGTCCCGGCGCACGCCGCCGGAGCCGATCCCGCTCACCGTCCTCACCGGCTTCCTCGGCGCCGGCAAGACCACGCTGCTCAACCGGCTGCTGAAAGACCCGGCGCTCGCCGGCACCGCCGTCATCATCAACGAGTTCGGCGAGGTCTCTCTCGACCATCTCCTGGTCGAGCACATCGGCGACAACATGGTGCTGCTCAAGTCGGGCTGCCTGTGCTGCACGATGCGCGGCGATCTCGTCGATGCGCTCGAGCGCCTCTTGCGCGATCTCGACAATGGCCGCGTCACGTTCAAGCGTGTGCTGCTCGAAACGACCGGCCTCGCCGATCCGGCGCCTGTCCTGCACACGATGATGGCGCATCCCTATCTGCTGCTGCGCTACCGGCTGAATGGCGTGGTCACCGTGGTCGACGCCGTCAACGGCGAGAGCACGCTCGACGCGCACGAGGAGGCGGTGAAGCAGGCGGCGGTCGCCGACCGCATCGTCCTGAGCAAGACCGATCTCGCCACTGCGACACAGCGCGACGGCATCCTGTCGCGCCTCAAGGCGCTCAATCCGGCGGCGCCTGTGCTCGAATCCGCGAAGGGCGAGGCAACGCCGGGTGCGCTGCTCAATGCCGGCCTCTACGATCCCGAACGCAGGATCCCGGACGTGAAGCGCTGGCTCGCGGCGGAAGCCTATGCCGACGCGAGCGCGCACCATCATCGTGGACACGATCACGACCATCACGACCACGGCCACGCGCATCTCGACCGCAACAGGCACGACGACCACATCGGCTCTTTCGTCATCGTCACGGATCAGCCTATGCCGGCCGGGACGCTGGAAATGTTCCTGGAGCTGCTGCGCGCCAGCCACGGCAGCAGCCTGCTGCGCGTCAAAGGCATCGTGAACCTGGCCGAAATGCCGGACACGCCGGTGGTGGTACACGGCGTGCAGCACGTCTTCCATCCGCCGGCGCGGCTGGAGCGCTGGCCGGACGAAGACCATCGGACCCGCCTCGTCTTCATCACCCGCGACCTGCCCGAGCGCACGGTGCGCGAGCTGTTCGACGCCTTCATGGGTCGCGTCGCACCCGACCGGCCGGACAAGGCCGCACTCACCGACAATCCGCTGGTGCCGTTCGGCGGCCGCTGAGCCGCCCTTGCACGTGACGGCGACTCGACCGATCCTGCCGCGATGGACCGGATCTGGCTGAAGCACTATCCCTCGGGCGTCCCTGCCGACATCGACGCGTCGCGCTATTCGTCGCTGGTGGCGATGTTCGAGCAGAGCTTCGCAACGCATGCCGCCCGTGAGGCCTGCGTGTCGATGGGCCGGCGCCTCACCTACGCCGAGCTCGACGAGACCTCGCGCGCCTTCGCCGGCTTCCTGCAAGCACGCGGCGTTGCGCGCGGCGCTCGCGTCGCTCTGATGATGCCGAACGTGCTACAATATCCCGTCGCCATCGCCGGCGTGCTGCGCGCCGGTTGCACCGTGGTGAACGTCAATCCGCTGTACAAGCCGCGCGAGCTCGAATTCCAGCTCAAGGACTCCGGCACCGAAGCGATCGTCGTGCTGGAGAACTTCGCGTCGGTGCTTCAGGAGGCGCTGCCACGGACGCAGGTGAAGCACGTCGTCGTCGCGAGTCTCGGCGACATGCTGGGCTCACTCAAGGGCGCGATCGTCAACGGCGTTGTCCGCCACGTGAAAAAAATGGTGCCGCGCTGGTCGATCCCCGGCGCGATCACATTCAACGACGCGCTTGGCCTCGGGCGCCGCGCCGCCTTCACGCGCGTCGACGTCGGCGCCGACGACATCGCTTTCCTGCAATATACCGGCGGCACGACCGGCGTGGCGAAGGGCGCGGTGCTGTTGCACCGGAACCTGATCGCCAACGTGCTCCAGATCGACGCCTGGGAGCAGCCGCTCGTCGCACTGCCACCCCATGTCGACCGCATGGTGATCGTCACCGCGCTGCCGCTCTATCATATCTTCGCGCTGACAGCGTGCTTCCTCTTTGCCGTCAGCACCGGCGGAATGTGCATCCTCATTCCCAATCCGCGCGACATTCCCGCCCTCATCAAGGAGATCGCCAAGTACAAGGTGAATTCCTTCCCGGCCGTGAACACGCTGTACAACGCGCTGCTGCATCATCCCGATTTCAAGTCTCTCGACTGGAGTGGATTGAAATGCGCTGTCGCCGGCGGCATGGCGGTGCAAAAGAGCGTCGCCGAGGCGTGGATGAAGGCGACCGGCAAGCCGATCATCGAGGGCTATGGCCTGTCCGAGACCTCGCCGGTGCTCACCTGCAATCGCGGCGACATCCACGAATGGACCGGCACGATCGGCCTGCCCCTGCCGTCGACGGAATTGTCGATTCGCGACGATGACGGCGCTGAGGTGGCGCGCGGTCAGGAAGGCGAGATCTGCGCGCGCGGGCCGCAGGTCATGGCTGGCTACTGGCAGCGGCCGGATGAGACTGCGAAGGTCATGACGGCGGACGGCTTCTTCCGCACCGGCGACATCGGTGTCATGGACGAGACCGGCCGCGTAAAGATCGTCGACCGCAAGAAGGACATGATCAGCGTCTCCGGTTTCAAGGTGTTTCCGAACGAGGTCGAGGACGTCGCCATGAGCCAGGGCGGCTTGCTCGAATGCGCCGTGGTGGGCGTGCCTGATCCGCACTCGGGCGAGACACCGAAACTGTTCGCGGTGAAGAAGGACGCGACGCTGACCAGCGCGCAGTTGCACGACTTCTTGAAGGCGCGGCTCGCCGGCTACAAGGTGCCGCGCCAAATCGAATTCCGCAGCGAATTGCCGAAAACCAATGTCGGCAAGATCCTGCGCCGCGCGCTGCGCGAGGATGCGCCCAAGGACCCCGTATGACCGACGAGACGCCTCTCGCGACCGCCGCCCGGGTCGTCGCCTTTTGGACCGAGGCGGGGCCGGACTGCTGGTTCAACAAGGACGACGCCTTCGACGCGGACATCCGCCGCCGTTTCCTGGCGACACACGAGGCCGCCGCGGCGGGCAAACTCGCTGCGTGGGAGCAGAATGCCGAAGGCGCGCTCGCGCTGATGATCCTGCTCGACCAGTTCCCGCGCAACATGTTCCGCGGCTCGGCGCGCGCTTTCGCCACCGACCCGCAGGCTCGCGCCATCACGGCGGCGGCGCTGCTGCGCGGCTTCGACGGGCAGGTGCCGGCGAACATGCGCGCCTTCTTTTATCTGCCGTTCGAGCATTCCGAAGACATCGCCGACCAGGATCGTGGCGTCGCGCTGTACACAGCGGCTGGCGATACCGACGGCCTGAAGTGGGCGAAGATCCACCACGACATCATCGCCCGCTTCGGCCGCTTCCCGCATCGCAATGCCGTGCTCGGCCGCGCGACGACGGCGGAGGAGCAGGCGTTCCTCGACGGCGGCGGATTTGCCGGATAAGACTCCGGCATGACCACGCACGATTTCCACGGCGTCTTTCCGTATCTCGTGTCGCCGATCGACGCGAAGGGACGCATCAAGACAGACGTGCTCGGGCGGCTGGCGTCGGACCTGATCGACGCGGGCGTGCACGGCCTGACGCCGCTCGGCTCGACCGGCGAATTTGCCTACCTCGACGCCGCGCAGCGTGAAGTGGTCGTGCGCACCACGATCGAGGCCGCGAACCGGCGCGTACCGGTGATCGCCGGTGTCGCCTCGACCGCGACCGCCGATGCCGTGAGGCAGGCGCAGAGCTATCAGAAGCTCGGCGCCGACGGCATCCTCGCGATCTGCGAAGCGTACTTCCCGCTCAAGGACGCGCAGGTGGAGCACTACTTCCACGCCATCGCCGACGCAGTCGACATTCCGGTCGTGCTTTACACCAATCCCAATTTCCAGCGCAGCGACCTTTCGCTCGACGTCATCGCGCGCCTCGCGCAGCATCCACGCATCGGCTACATCAAGGACGCCTCGTCGAACACGGGTCGCCTGCTGTCGATCATGCACCGTGCGCCGTCGATGAAGGTGTTCTCGGCTTCGGCGCACATCCCGGCGGCGGTGATGCTGATTGGTGGCGTCGGCTGGATGGCGGGCCCGGCCTGCATCGTGCCGAAGCAGAGCGTGAAGCTCTACGAGCTGTGCCGTGCGCAGAAATGGGACGAGGCGATGAAGCTCCAGCGCCAGCTCTGGCAGATCAACGAGGCCTTCGCGCGATTCAACCTCGCTGCCTGCATCAAGGCCGGCTTGCAGATCCAGGGCTACGACGTTGGCGACCCCGTACCGCCGCAGGCCGCGCTGACCGCCGCGGAGCGCGAGGCGGTGGAGCGGATACTGTCGGAACTCTGACCTTCTGCTGTCGTCGCTGGCACGGTCTTTCGGCGAACGACGTTGACACTCGTCTCGACCGGCTATGCCTCGTCATGACAATGGGTTACGCGCCACCCAACCCAATCTTAACGAATCCTTGCTAGGCCTTCGGGATGGCGCTGTCCTCGTCCGCACACCGGCTCGCGCCGGAACCGGAGCCATCCGTCACGCCCGACGCCGCTCCAGCGCCGGCGTCCTCGGCTGCGCGCATCGTCGCCAAAATCCGCACCATTCTCGCCGACCGCAGCGAGAACAGACTGGCGCAGCTGGTCGCGGGCAAGGTGTTCCTCGTCCGCGTCTTCTCGGCGCTGCTCGCGCTCGGCTCGCAGGTGCTGCTCGCACGCTGGATGGGCAGCTTCGACTACGGCATCTTCATCTACGTGTGGACCTGGGTGCTGATGATCGGCGCCCTCTCCGATCTTGGCCTGTCGTCGGCGGCGCGGCGCTTCATTCCCGAATACACCGAGTTGAAATCGCCAGAGCTTCTGCGCGGCTTCGTCTCGGGCTCGCGCCAGCTCGC
>JBQCFB010000233.1:0-4729 GCA_051959715.1 Pseudolabrys sp. | reverse complement strand
CCGGCACGCCCGGCGCCAGCGCGACCGTGACGCGGTGCGCGCGCTCTTCCGGGCCGCGCGGCCGCGACAGCAGGATCGGCACCATGGCGCCGAGGACGTAGGTCGCCGTCGCGTTTGAGCGCGTGAGCGCGGCGTAGAAGTCGGACGCCGAGAAGCGCTTCTCATAGGTGACGCTGACGCCCATCAGCAGCGCCTGGAAGAAGGTGTTGAGCGCGTTGGTGTGGAACAGCGGCAGCGTCGATTGCAATACATCATTGCCGGAGAGGCCGAGCAGCGCCGCGGTGTTGGCGCCCCACCAGAAGTATTGCGCATGCGGACAGCAGACGCCCTTGGACGGTCCGGTGGTCCCGGACGTGTAGAGGATCGTCAGCATGTCGCGCGGCCGCGTCGCCTCGGCCTCGCATGCTTGCCCTGAGGCCGGAACGCGCGCTGACATGATCGTGCCGACGCGCAGCGGGGCCTCGGCATCGATGGTCCAGATCGTCTCGAGCGGCAGCGCGGCGACGTCGAGATGGTCGAGATTGCCGGCGAAAGCGCCCTCGACGATCAACAGCCGCGCTGCGGAATTGGACAGGATGTGCTGCAACTGATGCCCGCGCGAAGCGGTGTTGATCGGCACCGAGACCGCGCCGATCCAGGCGCAGCCGAGGAAGGCGCGCAGGAAGTCGAGCCGGTTCGAGCAGATCAACGCGACGCGGTCGCCGCACTTGATGCCGGCGGCGCGCAAGGTGGCGCCGAAACGCGCGGCTTCGTCGCGCGCCTGCGCGTAGGTCCAGCTTTGCCCGCCGGATGAGACGAGGATCTTACCGCCGAAGCGCTTCGCCTGCCGGGCGAGCATGGCCGGCACGGTGCGGTCGGCCGGCGCAAAATCGCGCGCCAGCGCGTCGACGAGCCGGGCGGCAGGCGTGCGGTCGGGAGAGGTCCGGGTCATCTGGCAATTATTTCCAACTTAAAGCATCTTGGCGCGGCAATGCGGTTCGATGCAAGCGGAGGCTGCCATGCGCATCTGGTATCAGAGCTACGTCGACTACGAGAACGGCAAGACCTACTGGGACCGCCTGCGCGCGCACTTGAAGACGATCGTCGACCCCGGCACCGAGGTCGAGGTGCACGGCATCACGCCGCATGATTCCTACGCGCACCCCATCGTCGAGATGCGCTGCGCCCGCGAGGTGATCTGCAACGCGGTGCGCGCCGAGCGCGAAGGCTACGACGCCTTCGTCATCGGCCATTTCCAGGACGCCGGCCTCTACGAGGCGCGCTCGGTGACGAAGATCCCGGTGGTGGCGCTGGGCGAGGCCTCGATGCTGTACAGCCTCCAGCTCGGCCAGCGCGTCGGCATCGTCACCATCAACACGCGCTACATTCCGTGGTTTCACCACCAGATCAGCAAATACGGGCTGGAGCGGCGCGTCGTCGGCGTGCACGCAATGCAGTTCCAGCCGGGGCAGATTCTCAAGGCTTACGAATCGCAGGCGCTGGCCGACGAGGTGCGCGACCTGTTCGCCGCACAGGCCAAGCCGCTCGTCGCTGACGGCTGCGAGGTGCTCATCCCCGGCGGCGGCATTCCGATGCTGCTGTTCTCGGCGCTGCACGAGCACAATGTCGACGGGGCGCCGGTGATCAATGGCATCCCGATCGCGGTGAAGATGGCCGAGCTGGCGGTGAAGCTGCGCAAGCTCACGGGCCTCGGCGTCAGCCGCTCGGCGGAGTTTATGATGCCGCCGCCGGAGATCATTCAGGAGTTCATGACGCACCCGAAAGGGCTGTAGATTTCTCACCGAGAAGATCGATGTGCCCTCTCCCCCTGTGGGAGAGGGCCTCGATGGCCTCTCGCCAATTACTGATGGGTGAGGGGGCTACCCCCTCACCCCTTCTTTATGTTTGAGATACTGCGGCTGCCCTCTCCCACGAGGGGAGAGGGCACAGCAACGGACGCTGCGTAGCAGGTCGAACCGTTGCCAACGGCGATATTTTACACCTAAAATACCTCGCTCTGAGAGGACGCGCAGGAGCCGGCCATGTCGAGATACAGAGGCAACGCAGCCGCCATCAAGGACCTCGTCCGGCCCGCCGAAGTGCATCGCGACGTCTATATCGACGAGGAAGTGTTCCAGCTTGAGATGGAGCACCTGTTCGCCAACACCTGGGTCTATGTCGGCCACGACAGCCAGGTGCCGAACCCCGGAGACTATTTCGGCACGACCATCGGCCTCCAGCCCGTGCTGATGGTTCGCCATTCGGATGACACGGTGAAGGTTCTTTACAACCGCTGCCCGCACAAGGGCACGCGCATCACGACCGAGACCTGCGGCAACACCGGCAAGTTCTTCCGCTGCCCCTACCATGCCTGGAGCTTCCGGACCGACGGTTCGCTGATCGCGATTCCACTGCGCGAAGGTTACGAGAACACCGGCTTCGAGCAGAGCCACGCGGCGAAAGGCATGAGCGCCGTCCGCCACGTGCACAACTACCGCGGCTTCGTCTTCGCCAAACTCAACGACGTGGGTCCCGGCTTCGAGGAGTTCTTCGGCGACAGCTTGTCGAGCCTCGACAACATGGTCGACCGCTCGCCCGTCGGTAGGCTCGAGGTCGCCGGCGGCGTCCTGCGCTACATGCACAATTGCAATTGGAAGATGCTGGTCGAGAACCAGACCGATACCTGCCACCCGATGATCGCGCATGCGTCATCGGCGGGTACGGCCATCAGCGTCTTCAACAAGGCGCCGCCGGGCACGAAGAAGCCGATGGCGGTGGAGATCTACGCGCCGTTCATGAGCCCGTACGAGTTCTTCGAGAACATGGGCATCCGTGTCTGGCCGAACGGCCACGGCCACACCGGGGTGCATCATTCGATCCATTCGGACTATTCGGCGATCCCGGGCTATTTCGACAAGATGGTCGCGGCCTATGGCGAGGAGCGCGCCAGGAAGATCCTCGGCGAGAACCGGCACAACACCTGCTATTTCCCCAATCTGATGGCCAAGGGGCCGATCCAGTTGATCCGCCTGTTCAAGCCCTTGGCGGCGAACAAGACGCTTGTTGAATCGTGGACCTTCCGCCTCGTCGATGCGCCCGACATGCTGCTCGAGCGCACGCTGATGTATAACCGCCTGATCAACGCTTCCACCTCGGTGGTCGGACACGACGATCTCGAAATGTACGAGCGCGCGCAGGAAGGCCTGCATGTCGACGCCAACCAGTGGGTGAACGTGCAGCGGCTCTACAGCGGCGCCGAAAAGCCCGACGTCACCGCGGAGACCAACGGCACGACCGAATGGCAGATGCGTAACCAGTTCTCCGCCTGGTCGAAATACATGACGATGTCGATGTGAGCGTCCCATGACCGCCCCGACCGATCAGGAACTCATCGATTTCGTCATCCGCGAGGCGCGGCTCATCGACCAGCAGCGCTTCGAGGAATGGCTCGACCTGTTCGCCGAGGACGGCATCTACTGGATGCCGCTGGAATGGGGGCAGACCGACACGCGCCTCACCGCCTCGCTGATGCACGAGGACAAGCTGCTGCTCACCGTGCGCGTCGAGCGGCTCAAGGGCAACCGCACCTTCTCGCAGAAGCCGAAGAGCCGCTGTCACCACGTCTTGCAGATGCCGCAGGTGGACCGCCGCGACGAGGCGGCGAACGAATACGTCACCTGGACACCGATGCATTATGTCGAGACGCGGTTCGACGACCAGCAGCTCTACGCCGCCTGGGCGACGCACACGCTGAAGGTCGTGGACGGGAAGCTGAAGATCAAGCTCAAGCGCGTCGACCTCGTCAACAGCGAGGCGGCGTTCGGCAGCATCCAGTTGTTCATGTGATGACCACCCGTCTTGCCTATGACGGCGTCGTCGTTTGCGTGCCGGTCACGATTCCGTACCGGCGCTATTCGGTGAACAGCGCGCACTGGTGGATCGGCCGCGCGCTGCACGAATTGACGCTCGGCGCTGGTATCAAACCGCAGGAT
Source organism: Pseudolabrys sp. (assembly GCA_051959715.1). Taxonomy (GTDB): domain Bacteria; phylum Pseudomonadota; class Alphaproteobacteria; order Rhizobiales; family Xanthobacteraceae; genus Pseudolabrys. Next base: position 758 of record JBQCFB010000233.1, on the reverse strand, counting down.
ATTGACGGCCTGATCGTGTCGAGCTTCACGGTCGGCCCCGACACGGCGGTCGGCCTGACGCAGCATTTTGGCCTCACGCCGCGCTGGCTCGATCACGTGCCGATGGGCGGCGCCTCCGGCATCGTCGGGCTGAGGCGCGCCGCGCGCGCCGTGCAGGCGGGCGATGCGCAGTTCGTCGCGTGCGTCGCCGCCGACACCAACCACGTCGACTCCTTCCGCAAGACGCTGACCTCGTTCTCGCGCTTCGCGCAGGACGCGGTCTACCCTTACGGCTCCGGCGGGGCGAATGCCTCCTTCGCGCTGATCACCAAGAACTACATGAACCTTTACGGCGCGAAGCGGGAGGACTTCGGCAAGCTGTGCGTCGCTCAGCGCGACAATGCGCTTGCCGTTCCCTTCGCCATGATGAAGAAGAAGCTGACGTTGGACGACTATATGAAGGCGCGGTCGATCTCCGATCCGCTGCATCTGTTCGACTGCGTCATGCCCTGCGCCGGTGCGGAGGCGTTCCTGGTCTGCCGCGAGGACACGGCGAAGTCGCTCGGCCTGCCGGCGACGCGCATCCTCTCGACCATCGAGCGGCACAATGCGTTCCCGGACGATCCGATCCAATATCGCGGCGGCTGGGCGATGGACACGGACGAGCTGTGGCAGATGGCCGGCGTGAAGCCCGCCGAGGTCGACATGCTCGAGACCTACGACGACTATCCGGTCATCGTGACGATGCAGTTCGAGGACCTCGGCTTCTGCAAGAAGGG
>JBQCFB010000232.1:0-3824 GCA_051959715.1 Pseudolabrys sp. | reverse complement strand
GCGCCATCGACAGCGGCACGTCCTTCACCGCCGGGCCGGGATAGAAGTAGCCATCGTCATAGGTCATGGCCTGCGCCGGCGGCGAGAGCATGAACTTGAGGAAGTCGATCAGGACGGCGAGCTTGTCCTGCGACACGCCCTTCGGGATGCACAGATAGTGCGCGTCGAGAATCCAGTGGTAGCCCTTGAGGAAGAACACCTTGGCTTCCTTCGGCACGACGCCGAGGGCGCGCGGGTTGATGTCCCAGCCCATCTGCGACGGAATCATGTCGCGCGAACCTTCGCCCAGCTCCTTCATCACCGGGCCGGTGCCGGCCGGGTAGTACTCGACGTACTGGCCGAGCTCCTTCAGGTAGGCCCAGGTCTTGTCCCAACCGGCCTTCGGATCGTGCGGGTCCTTGTCGCCGAGGATGTAAGGCAGGCCCATCATGAAGACGCGGCCCGGTCCCGAGTTCGCCGGGCGCGCATACATGAAGCGGTTCGGATTCTGCTTCGCCCAGGCAAGCAGGTCTTCCGCCGTCTCCGGCACCTTCTTCACCTTGTCCGGCATGTATTCCATCACCGGGCCGGCCGGGCAGAACACGATGCAGACGCCCTGGTTGGACGCGAGCGCCTGCATCTGCTTGGCGCCGGGCAGGTAGATGTCGTCGAGCTTCGGCAGCTTCGCCGCATAATCGGACGCGATCGGCACCCAGAGCTTCTGGTCGACGCCGGCGGAGAGCGCGTCGATGCCGGTGAGCACGCCGTCAATGTCGACGCGGCCGGCATCCTGCTGCGCCTTGATCTTGCCAGGCAGTTCGGGCGCCGGCGCCTTGGAGAAGGTGACCTTCGAGACCAGCTTCGGGTTCTTGTCGCGATAGGCCTCGATCGCCTTTTGCGTCAGCGCGAGATTGCCCGCGACGTCGACGAAATTGAGAGAGACGGGCGAACTGGGCAAAGTGAGATTTTGGGCGAATGCCGGGAAAGCGGCCGTGCTGGCGAGCCCCCCGACCACCGTACGGCGCGTCAAATTGATCGACATTCCATTCCTCCCTGTGGTTTCACGCATACGAGCGCTGCGTGCATTTCTTGTGAACCTTGCAAAGAAACTCTGAACGGCCAAGCCTCATTCGCGGGCCGTGCCGCGCGACCTATCGTCCCTTCTGCTTGCGCCAGGCGGCGAAGTCCTGCTTCGCCTTGTCATCGGTAGGCGGATAAAGACCGAGGATCGAACGGCCCTTTTGCACTTCCTCCGTCACGAAATCCTCGAAGGCGGTCATCTCGACCGCTTCCGTCGCGATCTCGTCGGCGACGTGGGCGGGGATCACCACCACACCCTCGCCATCGCCCACAACCACGTCACCCGGCCAGACCGGCGCGTCGCCGCAGGCAATCGGCACGTTGATGTCGAGCGCCTGGTGCTGCGTCAGGTTGGTCGGAGCCGCGGGACGGTTGTGGTAGGTGGGGAACGGCATCGCCCCGATCTCCGGAGAATCGCGGAAGCCGCCATCGGTGACGACGCCGGCGACGCCGCGCACCATGAGCCGCGTCACGAGGATCGATCCGGCCGAGGCCGCGCGCGGGTCCTTGCGGCTGTCGATGACGAAGACCGCGCCCGGCGGGCATTCCTCCACCGCCTTGCGCTGCGGATGCGAGCGGTCCTGAAACACGGTGATCGGGTTCAGATCCTCGCGCGCCGGGATGTAGCGCAGCGTGAACGCCTCGCCGACCATCGGCCCGGCGTTCGGATTGAGCGGGCGGACATCCTGAATGTACTGATTGCGCAAGCCGCGCTTGAACAGCGCGGTGCACAGCGTCGCCGTGCTGACGGTCTTGAGCTTGTCGCGGGTCGCCTGGGAAAGCATCGGTCCAATCCTCGTCAAAAGATGTCCGGCTCGCGCACCGGCGCGCCGAAATCGGTCCGCAGGAAGTCGAAGTCGCAACCCTGGTCGGCCTGGCCGACATGACGGGAGAACATCCAGCCATAGCCGCGCTCGTAGCGCGCCTCCGGCTGCTTCTTCCCGGCCCGGCGGCGGGCAAGCTCCTCGTCGGGCACGTCGAGCGTAATCGAGCGGCCCGGGATGTCGACGGTGATGATGTCGCCGGTCTTCACGAGGCCGAGAGGCCCGCCGACATAGGATTCCGGCGAGACATGCAAAATGCAGGCGCCGTACGACGTGCCGCTCATGCGTGCGTCGGAGATGCGCACCATGTCGCGCACGCCCTGCTTCAGGAGCTTCTTCGGGATCGGCAGCATGCCCCATTCCGGCATGCCCGGACCGCCGAGCGGGCCGGCATTGCGCAGCACCAGCACGGTGTCGGCGGTGACGTCGAGATCGTCGCGGTCGATGTTGGCCTTGAGCTCCGGATAGGTGTCGAACACCAGGGCGGGGCCGGAATGCTTCAGGAGATGCGGCGCGGCGGCCGACGGCTTCATGACGCAGCCGTCCGGCGCGAGGTTGCCGCGCAGCACGGCGAGCGCGCCTTCCGCATAGATCGGATTGTTGAGCGGGCGGATGATGTCGTCATTGTAGACCTCGGCGGCGTCAAGCCCCTCGCCGAGAGTGCGGCCGGAGACATTGACGTGATCAACGTCGAGGAACGGCTTGAGCCGCGACATCAGCGCCGGCAGGCCGCCGGCCTAATAGAAGTCCTCCATCAGGTACTTGTCGCCGCTCGGCCGGATATTGGCGATCACCGGCACCTTGCGGCTCGCTTCGTCGAAATCGTCGAGCGAGATGGCATGCCCGGCGCGGCGCGCCATCGCCAGCAGATGGATGACTGCGTTGGTCGAGCAGCCCATGGCCATGGAGACGACGATGGCGTTGCGGAACGCCGCCTCGGTCTGGACCTTCGCCGGCGTCAGATCTTCCCACACCATGTCGACGATGCGGCGGCCCGAATCAGCGCACATGCGGATGTGGCCGGAATCGGCGGCGGGGATCGACGACGCGCCGGGCAGCGTCATGCCGATCGCCTCGGCGAGCGCGGTCATGGTCGCGGCCGTGCCCATGGTCATGCACACACCGTAGGAGCGGGCGATGCCAACCTCCATTTCGGTCCAGGCCTTCTCGGACAGCGCGCCGGCACGACGCTCGTCCCAGTACTTGAATGCATCGGAGCCCGACCCGAGCACCTTGCCGTGCCAGTTGCCGCGCAGCATCGGACCCGCCGGCACGTAGATCGCCGGGACGCCGGCGCTGGTCGCGCCGAGCAGGAGGCCGGGCGTGGTCTTGTCGCAGCCGCCCATCAGCACCGCGCCGTCGACCGGATGCGAGCGGATCAGCTCTTCCGTCTCCATCGCCAGCATGTTGCGATAGAGCATCGTCGTCGGCTTGACCTTGCTCTCGGAGAGCGAGATCGCCGGCAGTTCGACCGGGAAGCCGCCGGCCTGGAACACGCCGCGCTTGATGTCCTCGACGCGCTGCTTGAAGTGCGCGTGGCACTGGTTGAGATCGGACCAGGTATTGATGATGCCGATCACCGGCCGGCCGACATAATCGGCGGCGGAATAGCCCATCTGGTTCATGCGCGAGCGATGTCCGAACGAGCGGAAATCGTCCGGCAGGAACCAGCGCGCACTGCGCAATTCGTTGGGCTGTTTACGCGACATCGATACGCGACCGATCTGCAATGGGATCGGCTGCAGATGTGCGGCAGCTTCCCCCTGAATGCCCTGCATTCTTGTCGGCAGGATCGGCCTGCGTTAAAGCACTAATGCATTAGTGCGTCAACTGAGGCTATGCTACAAGCGGGCGCGGACATCGGAGGCGACGATTCATGGACGACGTAACGACGGCGTCAGTCCGGACACGAGAACGCGGCCGCGGCGGCGCCGGATATGT
>JBQCFB010000231.1:0-2184 GCA_051959715.1 Pseudolabrys sp. | reverse complement strand
GAGAACGAGCAGCGCATCCGCCAGGCCGCGCGCAACATCCGTCGCTTCCTCGAGACTGCGCCCGCCCAGCTCCACAACGTGGTGCCGCTCGCCACCCGACGCTAGATTTAAAAATATGTCGCAATCCCTGAAAGTGGGTGTTGCCGGTCTGGGAACCGTCGGCGCCGCCCTCATCGCCCAGATCGTGCGCGAGCGCGATCTGCTCGCCATGCGCTGCGGCGGCCGCCGCATCGAGGTGGTCGCCGTCTCGGCGCGCTCGAAGAACAAGGACCGCGGCGTCGACCTCAGGAAGATTAAATGGTTCGACGATCCGGTCGCGCTCGCGCGTGAGCCGGGCATCGACGTGTTCGTCGAACTGATGGGCGGGGCGGGCGATCCGGCCAAGGCGGCGGTCGAGGCCGCGCTGTCGTCCGGCAAGTCGGTCGTCACCGCCAACAAGGCCTTGCTCGCCAAGCACGGCGTCAGGCTCGCAACGCTCGCCGAGAAGAACGGCGGCGCGCTCAACTTCGAGGCCGCGGTCGCCGGCGCCATCCCGATCGTGCGCACCGTGCGCGAAGAATTTTCCGGCAACGCCATCGAGCGCATCTACGGCATCCTCAACGGCACCTGCAATTACATCCTGACCAGGATGGAGCAGGAGGGGCTCGCTTTCGAGGCGTGCCTGAAGGACGCGCAGCGGCTTGGCTATGCCGAGGCCGATCCGACCTTCGACATTGAGGGCCATGACACGGCGCAGAAGCTCGCCATCCTCGCCAGCCTCGCCTTCGGCACCAAGGCCGACGAGAGCGCGATCTTCGTCGAGGGCATGTCGTCGATCCAGCCGGCCGACATCGCCGCCGCCGACGAGCTCGGCTACCGCGTCAAGCTGCTCGGCGTCGCAGTGAAGACGCCGAAGGGCATCGAGCAGCGCGTGCATCCGACCATGGTGCGCAAGGACTCGGCCATCGCGCAGGTCATGGGCGTCACCAATGCCGTCACCGTCGACCCGAAAGGCGTCAGCCCGATCACCCTGATCGGTCCCGGCGCCGGCGGCATGGCCACCGCCTCATCGGTGCTTTCCGACATTGCCGACGTCGCGCGCGGCATAAGGCTGCCGCCCTTCGGCTGTCCGGTCGAGAAGCTCAACCACGTCTCCAAGGCGCCGATGCAGCGTCACGAGGGCGGCTACTACATCCGCCTTCTGGCGCGCGACAAACCCGGCACTGCCGCGACCATCGCGAAGCGGTTGGCCGAGCAGGAGATTTCGCTGGAGTCGATCGTGCAGCGCCATCCGAAGGGCGCGGCCGAAAGCGAGACGAAATCCGGCGCCGTTCCGGTTATCCTCGTCACCTACGCCACCACCGAGGACGCCGTGCGCAAGGCCCTTGCGGCGGTGGGCAAGGATAGGGTGATCTCGGGCCGGCCGCAGGTGATCCGGATCGAGAAGAACTGACGCATTGAAGCGGTAAAGAACTAAAGACGGGATGCGGCGTTGGCAGCCGCATTCCGGAGTTTTCGTGAGAGGGGACTTTCCATGACATCGATTACCGTCCAGGCCGAGCTCGCACTCGAGCGCATCCTCACGCTCGAAATCGTGCGGGTGACCGAGCGGGCGGCGGTATCGTCGGCGCGGCTGCGCGGCCACGGCAAGGACAAGGCTTCCGATCAGGCCGCGGTCGACGCGATGCGGCGCGAGCTCAACAAGCTGCCGATCGACGGCACGGTGGTGATCGGCGAAGGCGAGATCGACGAGGCGCCGATGCTGTTCATCGGCGAGCAGGTCGGCACCAAGCAGGGCCCGAAGGTCGACATCGCGGTGGACCCGCTCGAGGGCACGACGCTCTGCGCCAAGAACATGCCCGGCGCCATCGCCACCATCGCCATGGCGAATGGCGGCACGCTCCTGCACGCGCCGGACTGCTACATGGAGAAGATCGCCATCGGTCCGGGTTATCCGAAGGGTACGATCGATCTCGACGCGCCGGCCGACGAGAACATCCTGAGTCTCGCCAAGGCCAAAGGCGTGAAGCCATCGGAGATTACCGCCATCCTGCTCGACCGGCCGCGCCACGCCGACATCATCGCCGCCGTGCGCAAGACCGGCGCCGCGGTCTCGCTCATCTCGGACGGCGACGTCGCCGGCGTCATCCACTGCGCCGAGCCGAAGACCGGCATCGACATCTATCTCGGCATCGGCGGCGCGCC
>JBQCFB010000230.1:0-11384 GCA_051959715.1 Pseudolabrys sp. | reverse complement strand
CTCGCAGCGCGGCTGGGACTACACGGCCAAGCATCCGGAGGAGGCGGCCGACATCTTCATCAAGCACGCCAAGGCCTTCAACAAGGAGATCGCGCTGCTCGAGATCAACGGCACGATGACGATCATCCACACCAAGCACACCGAAGGAAAGCCGCTGTTCTGGTCGGCGAAGGAGGACTGGCAGGAGAGCCAGGACCTCTTGCAGAAGTTCGCCAAGATGCCCGAGCAGCCCGACATGGCGAAGTACTACACCAACGAGTACCTCGCCGAGCCGCCCTACATGAAGAAGTAAGGCCCGCCTGACGCCGCCTCTCCGCGGACAATTCCGCGGGGAGGCTTTCTCGTTCGAAACTGGAAAGACGATGCTCGCGACGACCGAACCGTTCATCCGGCTGACCAATGTCGGCAAGCAGTACCAGACCAAGGATGGCGTGGTCGACGCCTGCTCAGAGATCAATCTCGACATCCGCCAGTCGGAGTTCGTCGCCATCGTCGGGCCGTCGGGCTGCGGCAAGACGACGATCATGAAGATGGTGGCGGGCCTGCAGCCCTACACCGAAGGCACGATCACGATCGGCGGTAAGCGCGTGGACAGGCCGCAGACCGACGTCGGCATCGTCTTCCAGGAAGCGATCATGCTCGACTGGCGCGACGTTCTCGCCAACGTCATGCTCCAGATCGACATCCGCCGGATGGACAAGGCGAAGTACGAGCCGGTCGCGCGCGACCTGCTCAAGGCCACGGGCCTCGCCGGCTTCGAGCGCAAGAAGCCTTACGAGCTTTCAGGCGGCATGCGCCAGCGCGTCTCGATCTGCCGCGCGCTCGTGCACGGGCCCAGCATGCTCCTGATGGACGAGCCGTTCGGCGCGCTCGACGCGCTGACCCGCGAACAGATCTCGATGGACATCCAGCATCTCTGGATGGAGACGCGCAAGACGGCGCTGCACATCACGCACTCGATCCCCGAGGCCGTGCTGCTCGCCGACCGCGTCGTGGTGATGGGCCCGCGTCCCGGCCGCATCGTCGAGATCATCGACATCGACCTGCCGCGGCCGCGCCGGCTCGACAATTTGCCGCCGCGCTTCCACGAATACTCCAACCGCATCCGCAACATCTTCAAGTCGAAGGGTGTGCTGGCGATGGATTGAGCGCGGAGGCTCACGGAACGCAACCTGTCGGAGGGGCGCGGCGCAGCTCCATCGGGTCACGGACGGACGCGGATGATCGTCTTGCCCGTGCGGCGTTGGGTCGGGTTGAACGCGGCGACCGCATCGTCGAGTGACGCGACGGCGCCGATGTTCGTCCGCAGCCGCCCGTCCCGTACGCGCTGGACGATCTCGGTCAACTGGGCGCGATCGGGCTCGACGACGAAGTCGATGGCCCGGCCGTCGGCAGGCCGCACCTCGGACGGTCCGACGATGGACACCAGCGTGCCGCCGCCCCGGATCAGGCGGGCGGATCGGTTGCCGATGTCGCCGCCGATGACGTCGAACACCAGGTCCACTCCGCCGACATCTTCCAGCTTCTCTGTGTCGAGATCGACGAATTCGTTCGCGCCGAAGTCGAGTGCCGCCTGACGGTCGGCGGCGCGTCCGGTGCCGATCACATAGGCGCCGAACTCACGGGCGATTTGCGTCACCATCGACCCGACCGCACCGGCGGCGCCATGCGCGATCACGCTCTGCCCGGCGCGAAGATGGCCGTGCTCGATCAGGCCTTGCCAGGCGGTCAGCCCCGAGATCGGCAGGCTCGCGCCGACCGCGAAGTCGACGTCGCCCGGCAGCGGCGCCAGGTTCCGCGCCTCCATGGCCACGTATTCGGCGAGTGTGCCGTCGCGATACCAGTCCGCGAGGCCGAACACCCGCTGTCCCACCGTGAGGCCCGTCGTGCCGTAGCCGAGGGCCGTGACCACGCCGGCGAGTTCGTGCCCGGGGATCGTCGGTGTCCGGTTTCGGGTGAGGCGATCGGCCCAGGTCGAAGGCCAGCTCAATTCGGTTCCGACGAAGCCGGAGGCATGAACCTGCACTACGACGTCATTGATGGCCGCCTGCGGTTCCGGCCGCTCCGACAGTTTCATCCCCGCGGTTCCCGCCGCCTGGTCCGTTACAACGATCGCCTTCATGATAATTCTCCTCGGTCATTGGGGCTTGCACGCCGCCTTTATGGAGACCTAAGAGTGACGGTTGGTACCAAGGACATTGCCGATCGTCCCAATGGACCCATTCGCCCCTCTGTTCGCCCACGTCACGCCGAGGGCCCGCACCTTCTTCACAGGGACGCTGTGCAAGACGGTGCAATACCCCGAGGTGGGCCACCTGCACCTCCTCAAGGGCGGTGAACTCACTCTTGTTCAAACCGGCCAGAGCGACCTGCGGTATGATGAGCCGACGCTCCTGTTTTTTCCGCGTGGCCGGGCGCACGGTTTCGTCGTCGATCCGGACCGCGGCGCCGACCTCGTTTGTGCGACGGTCGAACTCGGAAGCGCCGAGGGCAATCCGATCGGGCAGGGGCTGCCCGAGCTCGTGGTCTTGCCGCTCGCGTCGCATCCCGCGCTGGCGCCGATCTGCGATCTGCTTCTCGGCGAGGCGTTCTCCGACCGGGGCGGCCGCCAGGAGGCGCTCGACCGGCTGTTCGACTATCTCCTGATCCTGATCGTGCGGCACGTCGTCGAGAGCGGCGGGGTCGCAAGCGGCGTGCTGGCCGGCCTCGCCGATCCGCGCCTTGCCAAGGCGCTGACGGCGATTCACGACGCGCCGAAGAAGTCATGGACGCTGGACGATCTCGCCGATCTCGCCGGCATGTCGCGCACGCGGTTCGCCGAGCATTTCCGGACGCAGATCGGCCAGACGCCGATGGAGTATCTCACCGTCTGGCGCATGACGATTGCGCGCCAGCTTCTCGCGAGGGGCAAGCCGGTCAAGAGCGTGGCGCAGCAGGTCGGCTACCAGAGCGCCGCCGCGTTCTCCCGCGTGTTCAGCCGTGTGACAGGACAGGCGCCGCGCGACACGCACGACGCCGCCTCGGCGGGCTGAACCCGTCGCGTCGGCGCGCGGCGTCCTACTTCTCCACGAACGCCTTCTCGATCACGTATTGGCCGGGCGTGCTCGAATTGCCTTCCTCGAAGCCCATACCGCGGACGATCGCGACCAGGTCCTTCAGCATGCTCGGGCTGCCGCACATCATGACGCGGTCGTGCGCCGGGTCGAGCGGATCGAGGCCGGTCTCCTCGAACAGGCGACCGGTGGTGATGTGGTCGGTGAGACGGCCGGAATTGCGGAACGGCTCGCGCGTCACGGTCGGGTGATAGATCAGCTTCTCGCTGACCAATTCGCCGAGGAATTCGTGGCTCGGCAGGTCCTGCGTGATCAGGTCGCCGTAAGCGAGCTCGGCGACGGTACGGCAGCCGTGCACCAGCACGACCTTGTCGTAGCGCTCGTAGGTCTCCGGGTCCTTGATGATGGAGAGGAACGGCGCGAGTCCCGTGCCGGTCGCCATCAGGTAGAGGTTACGCCCGGGCATCAGATTGCCGAGGATCAGCGTGCCGGTCGGCTTGCCGTTGACCAGGATGCGGTCGCCGACCTTGAGATGCTGGAGGCGCGAGGTGAGGGGGCCGTCCTGCACCTTGATCGAGAAGAACTCGAGCTTCTCCTCGTAATTGGCGCTGGCGAGGCTGTAGGCGCGCAGCAGCGGGCGGCCCTCCACCTCCAGCCCGATCATGGCGAACTGCCCGTTCTGGAAACGGAAGCCGGCATTGCGGGTGGTCGAGAAGCTGAAAAGGGTGTCGGTCCAGTGGTGGACGTGGGTGACTTCTTCGTGGCTCAGCGCGCTCATCCTGGGTCCCAAAATCCCTCTAAACTCACGTGGCCGAGCAGTCCCCAAGCCCCGGATCGCGTTGACAGTCTCGGCCGGCTCCAGATATAACTAACTAGATAATTATTCAACACCGACCTCGGTTGCACCATGCCGGTCGTGAATCTGCCGACGCGCGGGGGAGGGACCGAGGCCTATCGCCTCAAGGGCCCGCAGGCCTGGAACGGGCACGGCGCTCCCAAATTCGACCGCATCGCGCTCGCCGCCGCCCATGTCGTGGCCGACCCGCTGGCGGACACCGATCCCTGGCTCAAGCCGGCGATCGACTGGGACGCCACCATCGATTACCGCCGCCATCTCTGGAGCCTTGGCCTTGGCGTTGCCGAGGCGATGGACACCGCGCAGCGCGGCGGCGGCCTCGTCTGGCCGAACGCGCTCGAGCTGATCCGCCGCTCGGTCGACGCCGCGCGCGACATTCCCGGCGCCGCCGTGTTCTCCGGCGTCGGCACCGACCAGCTCGCGCCGTCATCGGGTGTCATGCTCGACGACGTCATTCGCGCCTATGAGGAGCAGATCGGTGCGGTCGAGGCGGTGGGCGGGCGCATCGTGCTGATGGCCTCGCGCGCGCTCGTCGTGGCGGCCAAGTCGCCGGACGATTACGCCCGCGTCTATGACCGCATCCTCTCCCAGGTGAAGGAGCCGGTGATCATCCACTGGCTCGGCGAGATGTTCGATCCGGCGCTGAAGGGCTATTGGGGCCACGCCGACCATGTCGCGGCGATGGACATCTGCGTCGACATCATCGGCGACCACGCATCGAAGGTCGACGGCATCAAATTGTCGCTGCTCGACAAGGACAAGGAAATACGTCTTCGTCGCCGTCTGCCGCAGGGCGTGCGCTGCTACACCGGCGACGATTTCAATTATGCCGAACTCATTCACGGCGACGCGCAGGGCTTCTCGCACGCGCTGCTCGGCATCTTCGACGTGATCGCGCCGGCCGCCTCGGCGGCGCTCAGCGCGCATGCGCGTGGCGATCTCGATCAATACTGGAAAATCTTCGAGCCGACCGTGCCGCTGTCGCGGCACATCTTCAAGGCGCCGACGCAGTTCTACAAAACCGGCGTCGTGTTTCTCGCCTATCTCAACGGCCACCAGAAGCATTTCGTCATGGTCGGCGGCCAGCAGAGCGCGCGCTCGCTCCTGCATCTCGTCGAGGCGTTCAAGCTCGCCGACGCCGCGGGCCTCATTCGCGATCCCGACCTTGCCGCCTCACGCCTCAAGGACGTGATGCGCACCCACGGCGTCGCGGCCTGACCATGGCGCCCCGCATCGTCACCGCCGATGAATTCGCCAAGCTGGTCGCCGACGGCGACACGATCCTGATCGGCGGCTCCGGCGCGGGGCACTCCGTGCCGGACACGCTGATCGGCGCCATCGGCAAGCGCTTCAAGGCCGAAGGCAGCCCGCGCAATCTCACCACCGTGCATCCGGTGGGCCTCGGCGACCGCGCCGAGCGCGGCATCGGTCATCTCGCGCATCCGGGCTGTCTGAAGCGCGTCGTCTGCGGCACGCTCGTCGACTCGCCGCCGGTCGCGCGCATGGCGGAGGCCAACGAGATCGAGGCCTACACGCTGCCGCAGGGCTGTCTCTCACAGTTGACGCGCGAAATGGCCGCCGGCCGTCCCGGCCTCGTCACGCATGTCGGCCTCGGCACCTTCGTCGATCCGCGCCTCGGCGGCGGCAAGCAGAGCCTGAAGGCCACCGAAGACCTCGTCGACCTCATCAAGGTCGGCGGCCAGGACTACCTGCACTTCAAGCCGTTCCACATCGACATCGCGCTCATCCGCGGCACCACCGCGGACGAGGACGGCAACATCACCATGGAGCACGAGGCCGTCTTCGGCGAGATGATCTCCATGGCGCAGGCGGCGCGCCGCCAGGGCGGCCTCGTCGTCGCGCAGGTCAAGCGCATGGCGCTGCGCGGCACCTTGCCGCCGAAGCAGGTCAAGGTGCCGGGCATGCTGGTCGACCTCATCGTCGTCGATCCGGACCAGACGCAGACCTTCTTCACCGTCCACGACCCGGCCTATGCCGGCGAGATGAAGGTGCCGCTGACCTCGATCGCCGCGCTGCCCTTCTCGGTGCGCAAGGTCGTGGCGCGCCGCGCCGCGCTCGAACTGTTCTCCGGCGCGATCTGCAATCTCGGCTCCGGCATTTCGACCGGCATCGCCTCGATTGCCGCGGAGGAGCACGCGCTCGACGCGGTCGTGCTGACCAACGAGCAGGGCCTGATCGGCGGCGCGCCGGCGACCGGCAACGAGCCGGGCGCGGGCCGCAATTACCAGGCCATGGTCGACCAGCCCTACCAGTTCGACTTCTACGACGGCGGCGGCCTCGACCTCGCCTTCCTGTCCTTTGCCGAGGTCGACCAGGGCTGCAACGTCAATGTCAGCCGCTTCGGCAACCGCATCGTCGGGCCCGGCGGCTTCATCAACATCTCGCAGAACGCGAAGACGATGATCTTCTCCGGCACCTTCACGGCCGGCGGCCTCGACATTTCCTGGCCGGACGGCCGCACCCAGATCAAGAAAGAGGGTGCCGAGAAGAAATTCGTCGATGTCGTCGAGCAGATCACCTATTCCGGCGCGCTCGCCGCGAAGAACGGCCAGCGCGCGCTTTATGTCACCGAGCGCGCGGTCTTCACCCGCAACGCCGCCGGCCGCCTCGAACTGATCGAGATCGCCCCCGGGATCGACCTCGCGCGCGACATTGTCGCGCAAATGAAGTTCAAACCCGATGTTTCGACATCGTTGAAAGAGATGGACGGTCGCATTTTCCGCCCCGAGCCCATGCGCCTCGCCGATATAATCGCGGCGAATCCCCGGCCGATTCGATCCGAGCGGCTGGCGCGTCTCGCAACGGAGGCACATTGATGGCGCTCGCGGTCACGCCGAAACCGAAACGGGCGAGCGCTTCGCCCAAGCCGAAGACCCGACTCGAGCCGGTGCGCGACGCCGAGCGCACGCAGCAGGCCATCCTCGCCGCGGCCGAGGCCGAGTTCGCCGCCAAGGGGCTCGCCGGCGCGCGCGTCGACGTCATCGCCGAGCAGGCGGGCGCCAACAAGCGCATGCTCTATTACTATTTCGGCTCCAAGGACGATCTCTACCTCGCCGTGCTCGAGCGCGCCTATGGCGGCATGCGCGAGAAGGAGCGCGGGCTCAATCTTGCCGACCTCGCGCCGCTCGACGCGATCCGGACGCTGGTCGAGTTCAAGTTCGACTATTACGTCGCGCATCAGAGCATCATCTCGCTGCTCGCCGGCGAGAACCTGACCGGCGCCAAGTTCCTGAAGAAGTCGCGCAAGCTGCGCGACATGCAGACCTCGCTGGTCGATGTCATCCGCCGCGTGCTCGCCGCCGGCGAGGCCAAGGGCGTGATCCGCAAGAGCCTCGATCCGCTGCACCTCTACCTGTCGATCTCGGCGCTCGGCTATTTCTATTTCTCGAACGCTGCGACGCTGTCGGTCGCCTTCGGCCGCCAGCTCCTGAGCGAAGAAGAGCGCAACGACCGCCGCCAGCATTGCGTCGACGTCATCCTGTCCTATGTCACGCCGCGCTGAAGCGGCGAAGCAAGAAGAGTATTCGGAGGAGCGCATGAAGTTCGGTGACTATCCCAAGGTCGGTTCGCTCGACGGCGTCTCCGGATTCCGCAACTACGTCTCCTCGCTCGGCCTCGACATGCCCTGCGACGACATCGTTGCGCACGGCCCGTCCTCGCCGCTCGCGGCGCCGGTCGAGGTCGACGGCATGAAAATCGGCCACCGCCTGGCGGTGCACCCGATGGAAGGCTGGGACTGCGAGCGCGACGGCCGCCCGTCGGAGAACACCAAGCGCCGCTGGCGCCGCTTCGGCCTCTCGGGCGCCAAGCTCGTCTGGGGCGGCGAGGCCTGCGCCGTGCGTCCGGACGGCCGCGCCAACCCGAAGCAGCTCATCATGACCGAGCAGTCGATGGGCGACATCGCCGCCATGCGCGAGAGCGTCATCGCCGCGCATAAAGAGGCGACCGGCGGCGAGGACAACGTCGTCATCGGCCTCCAGCTCACGCATTCCGGCCGCTTCTGCAAGCCGAACGACAACACCAAGTTCGAGTCGATGATCGCCTACCGGCATCCGCTGCTCGACCGCAAGTTCGGCGTGCCGGCGGACCGCAAGCCGATGACCGACGACGAGATCAAGCGGTTGATCGAGGACTTCGTCGTCGCGGCCAAGCGCGCGCAGAAATGCGGCTTCGACTTCGTCGACATCAAGCACTGCCACGGCTATCTCGCGCACGAGTTCCTGAGCGCCGTCGACCGCGAGGGCGCCTATGGCGGCTCGCTCCAGAACCGCACGCGCTTCCTGCGCGAAGTGGTGGACGGCATTCGCGCCGCGGCGCCGGGCCTGAAGATGGGCGTGCGCCTCTCGGCCTTCGACTCAGTGCCGTTCAAGCCCGATCCGGCGCGCTCGGCGCCCGGCGCGCTCGGCCCCGGCATTCCGGAAGAGCACGCGATTCCTTACCGCTACGCCTTCGGCGCCAACCAGGACAATCCGCTCGAATACGACCTGACCGAAACCAAAGCGTTCTTCGAGATCCTGCGCGGCCTCGGCATCCGCTTCGTCAACGTCACGGCGGCGAGCCCGTACTACAATCCGCACATCATTCGCCCGGCGCTCTATCCGCCGTCCGACGGCTATCATCCGCCGGAGGACCCGTTCGTCGGCGTCATGCGCCAGCTCGAGGTCGTGCGCGAATTGAAGAAGGCGTTCCCCGACTTCTGCCTGATGGGCAGCGGCTACACCTATTTGCAGGACTTCTTCCCGAACGTCGCGCAGGCGGTGGTGAGCCGCGGCTGGGTCGATCTCGTCGGCCTCGGCCGCATGGTGCTCGCCTATCCGGAACTGCCGCTCGACATCCTTCAGGGCCGCGCGCCGAACAAGAAGCGCTACTGCCGCACCTTCAGCGACTGCACCACCGCGCCGCGCAACGGCATCGTGTCGGGCTGCTATCCGCTCGACGCGCACTACAAGAAGACGCCGGAGTTCAAGCAGCTCGCCGCGGTGAAGAAGGCGGTCGCGAGCTGACCTTATGCCCCGCACCGTCGCGCTCATCGGCACCGGCATCATGGGCGCGCACATGGCGCGCCGGCTGGCGCAGGCGGGCCTGCCGACGGTGGTGTGGAATCGCGACCGCGCCAAGGCAGAGAGGCTGACGGAGTTCGGCGTCACGATCGCCGCCACGCCGTCCGAGGCGTGCGCGAAAGCCGATGTCGTCATCGTCATGCTGAGCAACGGCCCGGTGGTCGAGGAGGTCATGTTCTCCGCCGACGCCTCCGGCCGCGTGCCGGCCGAGGCGATGCACAAGGGTTCGGCGCTGATCGTGATGAGCTCGATCCCGGTCGAGACTTGCCAGGCGCAAGCGAAGCGCTGCGAAGCGCGGAGCGTCGGCTATATCGACGCTCCCGTCTCCGGCGGCGAGCCGGGCGCGCGCGACGGCACGCTCGCCATCATGGCCGGCGGCGATGCGACGCTGGTCGAAAGCCTCGCCGATGTGTTCGCGCCGATGGGCCGCGTCACGCGCATCGGCCCGGTCGGCACCGGGCAGATGACCAAGCTGTCGAACCAGATCATCGTCGGCGCGACCATGGCGGCGGTCGCCGAAGCCATGACGTTTGCCGCGCGCGGCGGCGCCGATCCGGCGGCGTGGCGCACGGCGTTGATGGGCGGCTTTGCGGATTCCAAGATCCTCAACCTGCACGGCCTGCGCATGGTCGAGCGCAATTTCGTGCCCGGCGGTCCGGCGGAATACCAGCTCAAGGACATGCGCACGGCACAGGCCTGGGCCGAGAAGAACGGCCTGACGTTCACGCTGCTCGACTGCGTCGAGGACATGTTCTCGGAGTTGATCGAGCGCTTCGGCACCGGCCTCGACGTTTCCGCCATCATGCGGGAGGTCGAGCGCAGCGTGGACGGGAAGAAGGAGGGCAAGTCATGAGCGGACGCATCGGTCTCGACGTCGCCGACGGCATTGCGCGCATCCTCATCGACCGCCCGGACAAGATGAACGCGATCCTGCCGGAGATGGTGCGCGAATTGCAGCGCGTCTGCCAGGCGGTGAATGACGACGGCAATGTGCGCGTCGCCACCATCATGGGCGCGGGCGAGCGCGCCTTCTCCGCCGGCAGCGACCTCAATGTGCTCGCGGACCTGACCGACGTCATGGCCTTCCGCGACCGCATCGAATACGCGGCGCTGGTGCGCGACATCAGGAAGCCGGTGATCGCGGGGCTCAAGGGCTGGGTGCTCGGCGGCGGCATGGAGATTGCGATTGCCGCCGATATCCGGGTTGCGGGCAGGAGCGCGAAGATCGGCGGCCCGGAGGTGACGCGCGGCTGGATCGGCGGCGGCGGCGCCTCGCAGATGCTGCCGCGCCTCGTCGGCATCGGCCAGGCGATGAAGATGCTGCTCACGGGCGATCCGGTCGACGCCGAGACGGCGTTGCGCATCGGCCTGGTGGAAGAGGTCGTCGACGACGCCGCGGTCGCCGGCCGCGTTGCCGAGCTGGCGAAGAGGATCGCCTCGTTCTCAGCCGTCGCGACGGTGGCGGTGAAGGCCGGCGTGCGCGCGGCGATCTCCATGTCGCTGGAGCAGGGCCTGCGCTACGAGAACGAACTGCACACGATCTGCATGTCCGACAATGCGCGCCACGAAGGCATCAAGGCCTTCCAGGAAAAGCGCGAGGGGAAGTTCTGAGTCCCCCTTAGCGCTGCGCCCGTCGTTGCGCCCTCTCCCCTCTGTGGGAGAGGGCATCCGCAGCATTTCAACGGCAAGAACGGGTGAGGGGGCTGTCCCCCTCAGCCATTAGTACGTGTTGGAACACCCCAAATGCCCTCTCCCACAGAGGGGAGAGGGCGCGTGCGGCAACGCGCTCACGTATGGCACTGCAGCAAAATTCGTCGCACAGGACTATTGACCGATGCTCTGTGCCGGTGGACCGGTTTCATGGATTGCCGGGTCAAGCCCGGCAATGACCGTGGGGAAAGGCGGAGTGCTCCTGTCTGCACCTTCCGCCCCTCGCTTGCTTTCCGCCGCCCGAGGCCCGATATAGGGCGCGGGAGGTTGGCGGTGGACGAGCCACTCGCCAACCGGGTCAGGTCCGGAAGGAAGCAGCCCTAACGAGCCCGGTTCGGGTCGTTGTCAGCCTCCCACCTCATTTTCCACGATTCGTTGGACGCGATGCCTCCCGCCCGAGCGCGTGCGGGTGGCCTCCGCGTCCAAGGCTTGCGAGAATGGCCCGATGAGCGATCCCAAGAACCCGGCCGGTCCTGGTTCCGCCCCGGCCGACGCCGCGGGCGCCGGCTACCGCGTGCTGGCCCGCAAATATCGCCCGGCCTCGTTCGAGGACCTGATCGGCCAGGAGCCGATGGTCCGCACCATCTCCAACGCCTTCGACACCGGCCGCATCCCGCAGGCCTGGATCCTCACCGGCGTGCGCGGCGTCGGCAAGACGACCACCGCCCGCATCCTCGCCCGCGC
>JBQCFB010000229.1:0-3605 GCA_051959715.1 Pseudolabrys sp. | reverse complement strand
CGGAGGAGGCGCAGAAACTGTTCGGCGTCGCGGCCAGCGTCACGCCGCAGACGCTGATGAAGGCGATCCTCAAAGCGAAGGTCGATCTCCTCTTCTTCGGCGGTATCGGCACCTATGTGCGCGCCTCGGCGGAAACCGACGACGCGGTCGGCGACCGCGGCAACGATGCGGTCCGCGTCACCGGCGCCGACCTCAACGTCAAGGTCGTGGGCGAAGGCGCCAATCTCGGCATGACCCAGCGCGGCCGCATCGAGGCGGCCTCGCGCGGCATCCGCCTCAACACCGACGCCATCGACAACTCCGCCGGCGTCAACACCTCGGACGTCGAGGTCAACATCAAGGTCGCGCTGTCGACACCGGTGCGCGCCGGCCAGCTCACGATCGAGAACCGCAACGCGCTGCTCGCCGAGATGACCGACGAAGTTGCGCGGCTCGTCCTGCGCAACAACTACCAGCAGACGCTGGCGCTTTCATTGGCGCAGCGGCGCGGCCTGGAGGACTTCGGCTTCCAGCAGCGCCTGATGCACATCCTCGAGCAGCGCGGCGAGCTCGACCGCGCGGTCGAGTACCTGCCCGACGAGATGGCGCTCGCCGAGCGGCGCAAGCGCAACGCGCCGCTGACGCGGCCGGAGCTCGCTGTGCTCCTTGCCTATGCCAAGCTGTCGCTCTACAGCGAGCTCCTCGATTCGAGCGTGCCGGACGATCCCTATCTCGGTCGCGAGCTCAACCGCTATTTCCCGAAGGAGATGACCGAGCGCTATCCGGACGCGCTCCAGTCGCACCGCCTGCGCCGCGAGATCATCGCCACGCAGCTCACCAATTCGATGATCAACCGCGGCGGCGCGACCCTGATCGTGCGCATCGCCGACCAGACGGGCGCATCGTCGGCCTCGATCGCCGCGGCCTTCGCCGCCGTGCGCCAGAGCTACGAGATGGTCGCGCTCAATTCCGAGATCGACGCGCTCGACAACAAGGTCAAGGGCGACGTGCAATTGTCGCTCTATGCCGCCGTGCAGAACCTGCTGCTCGACCGTATCGTCTGGTTCCTGCGCAATGTCGACCTGCGGCAGGGGCTGGACAAGATCGTCGCGCACTATCGCGAAGGCATCGCGCAGGTGGAAGGGGCGTTGTCGACCGCCCTGTCCAAACCGGCGCAGGCGGCGCGCGACGCGCGTGCGGCCGAATTCATCCGCAACGGCGTGCCGGACGAGATCGCGCATCGCATCGCCGACTTCGTCGAACTCAAGGCCGCGCCCGACATCGTGCTGGTCGCAGACCGAGCGCAGAAGCCGGTCGCCGAAGTCACCGCAACATATTTTGCGACCGAGGCCTTCTTCCAGCTCGACCGTGTCGCCGGCGCGGTGCCGAACATCGCCGTCGCCGACTATTTCGACCGCCTCGCGCTCGACCGCGCGCTCGATTCGATCGGCGACGCCGAGCGGCGGCTGACCGCGGCGATGGTCGGCAACGGCCATGCCGGTTCAGGCGCCGTGGAGGAATGGGTCAAGCCGCGCCAGGCGGAAGTCGAGCGCATCCGCGCTGCGATCCACGAGATCGCCGGCTCGGGGCTGACGCTGTCGAAGCTGAGCGTGGCGGCGAGTTTGCTTGGGGATTTGGCACGGGAGTGAGTGCTTTATCCCTCCCCTGAAAGGGGAGGGTCCGGCGCGTAGCGCCGGGGGTGGGGTCAGTTATCAATTGCGAAGACCCCCACCCGGCTCGCTTCGCTCGCCACCCTCCCCGCAAGCGGGGAGGGATAAGAAAGCCTCAATGCCGGAAATGCCGCGTGCCCGTGAGCACCATGGCAATCCCGTGCTTGTCCGCCGCCTCGATCACTTCAGAATCGCGCATCGACCCGCCGGGCTGGATCACCGCCGTCGCGCCCGCCTCGATCGCCACCAATAGCCCGTCGGCGAACGGGAAGAACGCGTCCGACGCCACCACCGAGCCATTGGTCATCGGCGACGCGAGCTTCAACTCGCGCGCGGCGTCTTCGGCCTTGCGCGCCGCGATGCGCGCGGAATCGACGCGGCTCATCTGGCCTGCGCCGATGCCGACCGTCGCGAGATCCTTGGCGTAGACGATGGTGTTCGACTTGACGTGCTTGGCGACGCGGAAGGCGAAACGCAGGTCGTTCAGCTCCGCCGCGGTCGGCGCGCGCTTCGTCACCGTCTTCAGCGTCATGTCGTCGACCACCGCGTTGTCGCGCGACTGCACGAGCAGGCCGCCGGCGACCGTCTTCGCCGTCAGGCCTTTCGCGCGCGGATCGGCGAGACCCCCGGCGAGCAGCAGGCGCAGGTTCTTCTTCGCCGCGACGATCGCGATCGCCTCCTCGCTCGCATCCGGCGCGATGATGACCTCGGTGAAGATTTCGACGATCGCCTTCGCCGCCTCGGCGTCAAGCGTACGATTGAGCGCGACGATGCCGCCGAAAGCCGACGTCGAGTCGCAAGCGAGCGCCTTGCGATAGGCATCGACGAGGCTCGCGCCCTCCGCGACGCCGCACGGATTGGCGTGCTTGACGATGACGCAGGCCGCGGTGCGGCGCGGGTCGAACTCGGCGACGCATTCATAGGCCGCGTCAGTGTCGTTGATGTTGTTGTAGGACAGCTCCTTGCCCTGCACCTGCCGTGCGGTCGAGACGCCAGCGCGCGCATCCGGAGTGCGGTAGAAGGCGGCGCTCTGGTGCGGGTTCTCGCCGTAGCGCAGCGACTGGATCAGCCGCCCGCCGACGGCGCGATAATCCGGCGCGTCGTCTTTCAGCGTCTCGGCAAACCAGTTGGAGATCGCCGCGTCATAGGCCGCGGTGCGGGCATAGGCCTTGGCGGCGAGCGCGGTGCGCAGCTCGAGCGAGGTCATGCCGGCATGCTGCGCGAGTTCGGCGACGACCTTGGCGTAGTCCTCGGCCTCCACCACCACGGTGACATCGTGATGGTTCTTGGCCGCGGCGCGGATCATCGCCGGCCCGCCAATGTCGATGTTCTCGATGCAGTCGTCGTAGGCGGCGCCCTTCGCGACCGTCGCCTCGAACGGATAGAGGTTCACGACCAGGAGATCGATCGGCTTGATGCCGTGCGCGGCCATCGCGCCGGCGTGCTCCTTGTTGTCGCGGATGGCGAGCAGGCCGCCATGCACCTTCGGGTGCAAAGTCTTGACCCGCCCGTCCATCATCTCGGGAAAACCGGTGAGGTCGGAGACGTCGGCGACCTTCAGCCCCGCCTCCTTCAGCGCCTTCGCCGTGCCGCCGGTCGAAACCAGCTCGACGCCGAAGCCGGCGAGCGCAGTGGCGAAGTCGATGAGGCCGGTCTTGTCGGAGACCGACAGCAGCGCGCGGGTGATGCGGCGGGGATGGCTGGTCATGCGCAGGGAGCTAGCACAGGAGGCGGGCGGATGGGTATGCGGACGATCAAAGGGCAGATCGTTTGATCCACAGAAGAGCCGCAGGCACAGCGGGCTCCCTCTCCCCTTGGGGGAGAGGGTTGGGGTGAGGGGGCAGGGACCTCCAGAAATTCACGCCCCCACACCCGGGGCCCACCGTGCGCCCCCCACCCCCCCACGGGGGCGGGGGAACCCCCATTTGGGGGCGGGCTAAGAGCGGCAATACCGGC
>JBQCFB010000228.1:0-4057 GCA_051959715.1 Pseudolabrys sp. | reverse complement strand
CGCAGCTATGCGCAATGGCATGCTCATGGGATCGCGCGCGCCGACGGCCGGGCCTTCGCGCGGCCCGAGGACCGGGTGAAGCTGTGGCTGCCGGTGCCGGGCGGCCCGGCCTTCCTGCTCGGACAGAACTTCTACGCCGTGCGCTCGTACAATCCTTCGACCAGCTACACGCTGGCGCTCGTCCATCTCGGCGATCTCATCCGCGGCGATCCGCCGTTCCACCGGCTGTTCCCCGGCGGCGAGCGCGTGCCGACCATCGACGAGGTCAAGGAGATCCAGCGCCGGCTCAACGAGCGCGGCTTCAAGACCGACGGCGTCGATGGCCGCACCGGCTCCGACACCGTGCGCGCCATCGCCGCCTTCCAGAAGAAGGTCGGCATGGACCCCGCCGACGGCTATGCCGGCCTGAAGGTGCTGGCGCGGCTCAGGCAGCCGGGCTGAGCTTCGGCCGCTTCAGCATCAGGGTCAGCACCAGCGCCAGCGCCGACGCGCCCAGCATGATGGCGAAAGCCTCGTCGTAGCGGTGCGTCGCGTCGAACACCGCCGCGCCGAGGAAGGCGCCGATGCCGCCGAAGATCTGGTGCACCATGGTGATCAGCCCGGTCAGCGCGCCGAGATGGCGCGTGCCGAAGCTCTGCTGCACGAACACGACCGTGAGCGGCGCGGTGACGAGGAAGGTCAGGCCGAACACCAGCGCGAACACCGCGACCGAGATTTCCGACTGGTCGACCATGATCAGACCGAACACCGCGATGCGCGCGGCGAAGGCGAGCGCGGTCGGCCACATCGGACCTTTGCGATCGCTCATATAGCCGCCGGCGACGACGCCGATCAGCCCGGTCAGCCCCATCAGCGCCAGCAGATTGCCGGCGAACAGCGCGCCGGCGCCGCGGTCCTGCGCGAAGGCGACGACATGCGTGCTGACGAAGAAGTCGTCGAGGCCGCAGATCGCGTAGATGACGATCAGCAGCCAGAACTGCCGCGTGCGCGCGGCCTCGGCGATGTTGAGGCCCGCTGCGGGTTGCGCTGCCTTCGACGCCGCCGCGCTCGACTTCGGAATGACCGCGATCAGGAACGGCACGAGCAGAAGATGCGCCAGGCCGAGCCACAGGAAGATGCTCGGCCAGCGCACAAAGGTCAGCACCGCGGCGAGCGCGGCGATCACGACGAGCTGGCCGACGCTCATGCCGGACATGACCACCGCATTGGCGCTGCCGGTGCGCACCGGGAAGGCGCGCGTGACCATGACGCCGACGGGGATCATCGATGCCGCGCCATTGCCCAGCGCATAGACGACGCCGTAGAACAGCACCGCGTGCCATGGCGCGGTGATCGCGCTCATCGCGCCGATGCCGATCGCGCTGACGATAAGACCGCCGCCGAGGACGAGGCGCGGGCCCATGCGGTCGGCGAGCTTGCCGGCGATGAACATGGCGGTCGCCGACACGACCATGAACACGGCGACCGCGAGTGCGAGGTCGCTGCGCGTCCAGCCGAAATCCTCGACGATGGGTTTCAGCGTCAGGCTGACCGCAAAGCGCGTGCCTCCGCCGATGAACAGGACGAGGAAACCGGCGGCGAGCACCAGCGCGCCGCTCGGAGCTTTCGAAGGTTCTTTCACGATCGACCCGGCATGTGAGCGCTCCCTTGTAGAGGGCCTGCGCGCGGCGCGCCACCCTGCCCCGCGCGCGACCCGCCTTGGAGCCATGCGGCCCATCGGCTAGACACGTCGCGACTTTTGCTGAAGCGAGGAACGCCGATGTCCGAGAGCCCCAGCCGCCGCCTCCGCGGCCTCATCGCCCGCAGACAGGCGGTCCTGCTGCCCGGCGCCGCCAACGCACTGGCCGCGCGCGTGATCGAGGATCTCGGCTTCGAGGCGGTCTATGTCACCGGCGCCGGCGTCACCAACACCTATCTCGGCATGCCGGACATCGGCCTGATCACGGTCACCGAGATTGCCGACCACGTCGCCGCCATGCGCGACGCTGTCGCGCTGCCGCTGATCGTCGACGCCGATACCGGGTTCGGCAACGCCATCAATGTCGGCCGCAGCATCCGCACGCTCGAGCGCGCCGGCGCGAGCGCCATCCAGCTCGAGGACCAGGACTTCCCCAAGCGCTGCGGCCATTTCTCCGGCAAGAGCGTCATTCCCAAGGCCGAGATGGTGCAGAAGATCCGCGCCGCGGCCGACGCCCGCATCGATGCGGACATGGTCATCGTCGCCCGCACCGACGCCATCGCCGTCAACGGCTTCGAGGACGCGATCGACCGCGCCAATGCCTATATCGAGGCCGGCGCCGACATGACCTTCGTCGAGGCGCCGCGGACGCCAGAGCAGATCGCCGCGATCCCGAAGCTCAAGGTGCCGCAGCTCATCAACATCGTCGCCGGCGGATTGACGCCGATGCTGCCGCGCGCGGATCTCGAGCGCATGGGCTATTCGCTCGTGCTCTACGCCAACGCCGCGCTCCAGGCCGCGGTCGCCGGCATGCAGACCGTGCTCGGCCACCTGAAGGCGGAAGGCTCTCTCGACGGAGTCGCTGACAAGCTGGCGGAATTTTCCGAGCGGCAGCGGCTCGTCAACAAGCCGCACTTCGACGCGCTCGAAAAGAAATACACGTAAAGGCAGTTCCAGAAATGTCAGGCAGCAGCGCCGGCGACAATCCGCATACCCGCGCCATCGCGCAATTCGTCTCGGGGCTGCGCTACGAGGACATCCCCGCCGAGGTGATCGCGCGCATCAAGCTCCTGATGCTCGACTCGCTCGGCTGCGCGCTCTACGGCGCCGGGCTCGAATGGAGCCGCATCCTGCGCGAGACGCTCCGCGCGGTCGACACGACGCAAGGCTGCCGCGTCTGGGGCACGACGGAGAAGCTGTCGGCGCCGCACGCCGCGCTCGTCAACGGCACCTTGGTGCAGAGCTTCGAGCTCGACGACGTGCACCGCCAGGGCGTGCTGCATGTCGGCGCGGTGACGCTGCCGCCGCTTATGGCCGTGACAGAAATGCGGCCCGGCCTCACCGGCCGCGATTTCCTCACCGCCGCCGTCGCCGGCTACGAGATCGGGCCCCGCGTCGGCAAATGCATGGGGCAGGAACACATCGGCCAGGGCTGGCATTCCGGCGCGACAGTCGGCGTGTTCTCGGCCGCCGCAGGCGCCGCTGCGGCGCTCCGCCTGTCGCCGGAGAAGACCGTGCACGCGCTCGGCATTGCCGGCACGCAATCGGCCGGGCTGATGGCCGCGCAATTCGGCGCCATGGTCAAGCGCATGCACGCCGGCCGTTCGGCCGAAAGCGGCCTCTACGGCGCGCTGCTCGCAGAAAAAGGCTTCACCGGCATCGTCGACGTGTTCGAAGCGCCCTATGGCGGCTTCTGCACGACCTTCTCGCGCTCGACCGACCGCTTCGACCTCGGCCAGCTCTCATGGGAGCTCGGCAAGCAGTGGGAGACCCTGCGCATCTCGCTCAAGTTCTATTCCTGCGTCGGCAGCAACCACACGACGCTCGACGCCATCCGCCTGATGCAGGCGGCGACGCCGTTCGGGCCGGACGACATCGCGGAGATCGTGGTGCACGGCTCGCATGTCACGGTCGAACATGTCGGCTGGCCCTACGAGCCGCAGGGGCTGACCTCGGCGCAGCTCAACCTGCCCTTCTGCGTCGCGACGCTGCTGCTCGAGGGCGACGTGTTCGTCGACCAGTTCAGCGACGCGGTCGTCACCGACGAGAAGCGCATCGCGCTGTCGCGCAAGGTCAAGGTGCTGCACGATCCGGCGATCACCGCGCGCGGCTCGAACTACCGACACATGGTGCGTGTCGAGGTCCGGCTGAAGAACGGCACGCACATGGAGCAGACGGTCGAGGCGCCGCGCGGCAGCGAGAAGAGCTTCGCCAGCGAGGCCGACGTCGTGCGCAAGTTCGGGACGCTGGCGACGCACACGGTGAGCGCGGCCCGGACCGACGCGATCGTCAACCTCGTGCTCGGCGCGGACAAGCTCGCCCGCGCCGATGAGATCGCCGCGGCGCTCGCCGCCTGACGCTTACTTCGCCTTCGTCTTG
>JBQCFB010000227.1:0-5315 GCA_051959715.1 Pseudolabrys sp. | reverse complement strand
GTACTGCCTGCCGGTTCTCAAGCGCGAGGAACATCGTCTCGCTTTGCGCGAGGCCGCCACCAGCGGCGATCCGGGCTTCTTCCTCGGCACCGATTCGGCGCCCCACCTGCGCCACCTGAAGGAGGCCGACTGCGGCTGCGCCGGCGTGTTCGGCGCGCCGGCCGCGCTCGCCGCCTACCTCAAGGTGTTCGAGGAGGAAAAGGCGCTCGACAGGTTTGAGGCCTTCGCCTCTCGCAACGGCCCGGCCTTCTACGGCCTGCCGGTCAACGCGGAGCGGGTCACGGTCGAGAAGCGTCCGAACCTCGTCTGCGACGGGGTCGAGGTCGGAAAGCTGGGGGAAATCCACCCGCTTTTCGGCGGCGATCAGGTTGACTGGTCGCTCAGCCCGGCGTCATAAGCTACGAAATACCCCGATTTCCGCGGCCTCGATCGCGCGCCCCGCCGGTGCGCGCCGGCCTGAGGCGCGAGCGCAAGGAGCCGATATGGGTACCTTTTCCGCCACCACGCCCGACCGCAAGGCGATGGCCAAGCAGGCCGCGCGCATGATGCTGGAGATCAAGGCGCTGCATTTCAACGCCGAGAAGCCCTTCATCTTCACGTCGGGCTGGGCGAGCCCGGTCTATGTCGACTGCCGCAAGATCATTTCCTTCCCGCGGCTGCGCAACACGCTAATGGATTTCGCCGCGCAGACGATCGTCACGAACATAGGCTACGAGTCGCTCGACTGTGTCGCCGGCGGCGAGACCGCGGGCATTCCGTTCGCTGCCTGGATCGCCGACCGGCTGATGCTGCCGATGCAGTACATCCGCAAGAAGCCGAAGGGCTTCGGCCGCAACGCGCAGATCGAGGGCGAGCTGGCGCCCGGCGCGCGTGCGCTGCTGGTCGAGGACCTGACCACCGATGGCGCGAGCAAGGTCAATTTCTGCAATGCTCTGCGCGCGGCAGGCGCGACGGTCGAGCACTGCTTCGTCGTGTTCTACTACGACATCTTCCCGCAAAGCGCGGGTCACCTGAAGGATCTCGGCGTCAAGCTGCACTACCTCACGACCTGGTGGGACGTGCTCGAGGTGGCGGAGGAGGACAAGACCTTCGACGCCGCAACGCTGAAGGAAGTGCGTGCGTTTCTGACCGAACCTTCGAAATGGTCGGCGGCGCACGGCGGCATCTCGGACTTCGCCGCGTCGCGCTAGCTGGGTCGGGTTCCGCGGCGAAGCAATCTCCGTTCGTTCCCGCGGAAGCGGGAACCCAGGCTTTGCCAAACCGTAACTCTGCGCTGGGTCCCGCTTTCGCGGGGACGAATGGACATCGAGGTGACGGCTAATTACGAGGTTGACTGCGCGCTCGCGCGCTTGCGCGATTTCTTCTCTTCCTCGGACGGCACCAGCGACGCGTCCGCGCCAGTCATGTCGCCGGCGTGGCCGTCGGCACGGATGCCAGCCTGCTGCTTGGTGTCCTCCCAGCTCTTCTCTGCTTCCGCCTTTGCGTCTTCCCAGGTGCGGCGCGCCGCCTCTTTGGCCTCGTCCCAGCCATCCTCGGCGATATCCTTGCCGCGCTCCCATTGTTCGCGCGCCACGGCGCGCGCGTCGCGCTTCAACTGGTCGCTGGCCTCGCCCATCGTGCGGTTCTCGACCTCCGTCGACGGCAACAAGGCGCCGACCAGCGCGCCGAGCGCGATGCCGAGCCCGGCCACCACGAGCGGCTCCTCCTGCATGAACTTCGTCAGGCCGCGCGTGCCCTCCATCGCCGCGTCGCGCGCGCGGCCGTAGGTCTCGGTCGTGGTTTCACGCGCGCGGTCCATCATGTCGGTGGCGCGTTCGTAGGCGCTGGTCGCCGCCTCGGATGCCCTGTCGGTGGCGTCCTCTGCCTTGCGAGAGACGCGCCGCGTGGTCTTGTCCATTTTCGATGCCATGGCTGAGGTCCTGTTCGTGCGGTCGTACATTTCGTTCAAACTGGCCGGCTCGGTCGTTGCGACCGAGCCATCTCCTTTCGTCGTCCGGACGGCCCTGCCGTCCCTGGATTTGCGTTGCGCGAGCATCAGCCAGGCAAGCCCGGCGCCCAGCAGCGCGACGGGCAGGGGATTGTCTGTGGCCTGCCGGCCGAGATTGCGCACCATGTCGGCGCCGTTGCCGTCGCGCGCATAGTCGATCGCCTCGTCCAGCATATGCCCGGGGCTGATGCGGACGCGCAGTTCGGCAAGCGTCGCCGCAATGCGCGCGCGCGTCGCCTCGGCCTCGCGCTCAAGCTGCTCGCTGGAAGCCATCGGTCCCTTCCTGCTCGCTGTTCATCTGGCGTTTGGCCAATGCGGCGTCTTCCTGGAGCTGGTGGATGGTCTTGCTGGGGATCAGGTTCTTCGCCTTGAGCCGGTTGATGCCGATCAGCATCAGCCCCGCGCCGACGACCACCGCCGCGCCGCCGACGATGAGCGCCGACCAGTAGGGTGCAAAGCCCGCCGCCTCGAGCCCGTACACGCCGGCGAGCAGCAGAATAACCAGCGCCGGTATCAGCAACACCGCCGCAGCAACCGCCATGACGACGCCGGTCAGCGCCCGGTTGAGGTTTTCGGAGATTTCCGCGCGCGCAAGCTGGCTTTCCTGCCGCAGCAGGGTTGTGAACTGCCCGATGAGATCGATGACGATCCCGGGTATCGTGCGCGACCGCTCGTCGAAAGGAATGGTCATGGGGCCGCCTTCAGCTCGAGCTCTTGATGAAGCGCGACACCACGAAACCGGCGAGGATCGCCCCGGCGAACGCGGCGACCGGTTGCTGGCGCGCGAAGCGGTTGAACGTGCCGATCAGGTCTTCGACGCTCCGGTTGCGAAGATGCTCGGCGGCGGTCTCGAGGCCTTCCGCGGCCGTGTGAACGTAATCGGCGGCTTGGGGGATTTCCTTGCCGATTTCGTCGGCGGCGCCGTGCACCGCGCGGCCGAGCCGGTCGATGCGCTCGGCCCCTTGCTGCTTGCCCGCCTCGGCGAAGTCAGCGGCGGTGTTGCGCAGGGCCTCGGCGGCGCGGTCCTTCAGGCTTTCGGCCGCGCTGCCGATGAAACCGGTCTCCTCCGCGCCTCGGCGGTCCCCGCCGGAGGCCGTTCGATCCTGTTTCTCCAGGGTCTGATCCATGACAGTGTTCTCGCTGACACGATTGGGAAAATAAGGTGGCGATCTGTGAACTAACCGCCTTTGGCCCAATGCGTTCCGCCGGTGACGGTGGTTTGAAACGACCGTGACGGGCCCTATAAAAACTGCACGCAATCCGGGCGGGCCGCAGAGCTCATGCCGGCCGAGAGGTCAGGACGACGATGGTGAAGGACGGGACGGTGCTGCTGACCGGGGCGAGCGGCTTTGTCGGTTCGGCGGTGGCGCGGCGTTTGCGCGAGGCTGGCTTTCCGGTGCGCGCGCTGGTGCGCGCGACGAGCCCGGTTGCGCACCTGACCGACCTCGGCCTCGAATTCGTGACCGGCGACCTGCGCCAGCCTGAGTCAGTACGGCGGGCCATGTCCGGCGTCCGCCATCTGTTCCACGTCGCCGCCGACTACAGGATTTGGGCGCGCGATCCGGACGAACTGACGCAGACCAACGTCGCGGGCACGCGTCTTCTGATGCAGGAGGCGATTCGCGAGGGCGTCGAGCGCGTCGTCTATACGAGCAGTGTGGCGACGCTCGCCGCGCGCACCGACGGCGTCTCCGCCGACGAGACCATGCCGCTCACCGAAGAGAAGGCGATCGGGGTCTACAAACGCAGCAAGGTGGCGGCCGAGCGTGCGGTCGAAGCGTTGATCGCGGAGGGTCTGCCCGCCGTGATCGTCAATCCGTCGACGCCGATCGGCCCGCGCGACGTCAAGCCGACCCCGACCGGCCGCATCATTGTTGAGGCGGCCTCCGGCCGCATGCCGGCCTTCGTCGATACCGGGCTCAACATGGTGCACGTCGACGACGTCGCGGAGGGGCATGTCCTCGCTTTCCAGCGCGGCCGCATCGGCGAGCGCTACGTGCTCGGCGGCCAGAACGCCACGCTCGCCGAGATCCTGGCGACGGTCGCCGGCGCGGTCGGCCGCCGGCCGCCGCGCATTCGCATTCCGCGCCAGGCGCTGATGCCGTTCGCGCATGTGACGGAAGCCGTCGCGCGCGTGACCGGGCGCGAGCCCATGCTGACGCGCGACGGGCTGCGCATGTCGAAGAACAAGATGTTCTTTTCCTCGGCCAAGGCGGAAGCCGAGCTCGGCTATCGCGCGCGTCCCTACCGCGAGGGCATCATCGACGCGATCGAATGGTTCAGGCGCGCCGGCTACCTGCGCTGAGGAGACCGGAGCGCGGCGCGGACGCATCCGCATAGCCGCCGGTACGCCGGCGCGAGCGCTTCACCGCCGCGATCACCGCGGGATCGACGAGGGCCGCGAGCTCGTCGCGGTAGCGATAGCCGCGCGCGCTGCCGGGGAAACGATCGGCCGTTGCCGGATGCACATAGACCTCCACCAGGCCGTCGGGCGCCTTCTCGATCGCGGCAAGCATGTGCTCGCGGTTCATCTGACCGGTCCAGCGCAGGCCGAGCACGGCGTCGGGCGTGACGAGGCTGGCGCGGCGCGCTTGCGCCAGCAGCACGGCGCAGCCCGGCGCCATGGCGTGTCCCGGCTCGCGCGGCACCCGCAAGGCGCGCATGCCGAACTGACGACCGACCTCGATCACCTGCGCGGCGATGAGAGGGTGCATGTGAAAGTGTTTGTGCGCGTTGACGTGGTCGAGCGGCAGACCGGTGCGGGCGAAGGCCGCGAACTGGGCGGCGATTTCGCGCTTGAGCTGGCGGCGCATGTCGGGTTTGCCGGCGAGTTCGAAGGCGAGCCGGACCATGTCGGAGCGCAGAGCGCCCGTCGGGGTCACGAGATCCGGGATCTGCTGCGGACGCAAGGTCGGGCGGCCTTCCAGCAAGACGAGGTGCAGGCCGACACGCAGGGTTGGCAGCCGGCGGGCGATCTCCGCCGCCTCGCGCGCTGCGGCGCCCGATACCATCAGGCTCGCCGCAGTCAGGACTCCTTCCCGATGAGCACGCTCGACTGCCTCGTTGACTTCCGCCGACATGCCGAAGTCGTCGGCGGTGATCACCAGCAGGTTCAGTGGCTCACCCTCCGGTGCTCGCGCAGGAAGGCGAAGAACTCGACCGCTTCACGCAGCCGCCTCATCAGCATTTCGCGGCTCATCAGCATCTCGCCGACGATCGAGGCGACCTTGGGCGCACGGAAGTAGAAGCGGCGGTAGAATTCCTCGACCGAGTGGAAGATCTCGGTGTGCGAGAGATGCGGATAATTGAGTGCGGCGATCTGCACGCC
>JBQCFB010000226.1:0-3565 GCA_051959715.1 Pseudolabrys sp. | reverse complement strand
GCGGCGCGCCGCGGCGCCGACCTCAACGCGCAACTGCTCGCCTTCGCGCGCAAGAAGCCGCCGGAGACGACGGTGGGCTCGCTCAACGCCACGATCGAGAGCGCGACCGAACTGCTGCGCGCGACGCTCGGGCCGACCGTCGAACTGCGTTTCGATTTGAGGCGCGACCTCTGGCTCGCGGCCTTCGATCCGGCGCAGCTCGAGGTCGCGCTGCTCAATCTCGTCGCCAATGCGCGCGATGCGATGGGCGAGGGCGGCGTGCTGCGGATCGCGACGCGCAACGTGCCGGCCGGCAGCGGCCGCGCGCCGGCCGAACTGCGCGACATCGATTTCGTCGAGGTCGAGGTCAAGGACGACGGCCGCGGCATGAGCGCCGATGTGCTCGCCCGCGCGCTCGAGCCGTTCTTCACCACCAAGCCGGCAGGCAAGGGCACCGGGCTCGGGCTGAGCCAGATCCACGGCATGATCTCGCAGATGGACGGCGCGATCGCCATCGACAGCGCGCCCGACCGCGGCACGTCGGTGCGGCTCTTTCTGCCGCGCGTCCTGCCCGAGTCGGCGGCGGCGACCGTCGCCGCGGCGCCGGCCGTTGCGCCCGCGCCGGCGGCTTCCCTGCGCGTCCTCGTCGTCGACGACGATCCCCAGGTGCTGGCGCCGGTGGTCGAGATGCTGCGCTCGCTCGGCCACGAGCCGGTCGAGGCATCGAACGGCCTCGATGCGCTGCGCCGGCTGGAGGAGGACCCCTCGATCGCGCTCGTCCTCAGCGATCACGCCATGCCGGAGATGACCGGCAGCCAGTTCGCCGAGATCATGCGCACGCGCCGGCCCGACCTGCGAATCATCCTGATGACCGGCTACGCCGAGGAGATTCCGCAGAGCGGGGCGATTCGCGCGGTGATTCGCAAACCCTTCACCGCCGACATGTTGCTGCAATACATCTGACGCGCCGGTTGTGGCGGCCCGGGCGCGCGGCGGAATTGTACAATTCGGCCGCGACGGTACTCTGTTAACTGTTTGTGGCGATTCGTGGCGTCAGGGTCTTCGGGCTGCGTGACGCGATTCCTTCCGGGCGCTCACGCCTGTGCTCTGCGTATTTTTCGCATTGCGATGGCCAGCCAGAGGAATCAGCCATGTCTTTCGAGATCAAGACCGCGACGCCGGCTTTGTCGGCCGCCGACATCATCCCCTATGACGGCGACCCGCTGACCTACGAGACCGCGACCTGGGGCGAGCGGGTCGTCACCGTCGTCGCCACCGCGACCGCCGTGCTGGTCGTCGCCACCATCGCCGTGCTGATGGGTATGGCCTGACGCGGCCTCCCGGTCTGACGCTCAGCCCGCCGGGCCCTCGAAGGCGCGGCGCGACACCGAAGCGAACTGCCGCCGCCACATCACGGTGACGATGGCGAGCGTGGTCGCCATGAGCGGCACCGGCCCCAGGAACCAGCCGAGATAGCCGAGCGCGAAGAAGAAGGCGCGCTGGCCGCGGTTGAAATGCTGGCCGGCATCGGCGCAGATCGAGGCGGCGCGATGCGCGAAGGCCCTGGCCTGCGGCTCGTCCTTTTGCGCCGCCGGCGGCGCGGCGCCGAGCAGGATGGCGAAATAATTGTACAGCCGGTACGACCAGGCGAACTTGAAGAAGGCGTAGACGAAGATGATGGCGAGCCCCAGCATCTTCAGCTCCCACAATTCGCGCGATCCGGTCATCCCGCCCGGCAGCACCGAGATCACCGGCAGCACCACCTCCGGAGAGCGCAACAGGCTCAGCGTGCCGCCGACCGCGATCAGGCTGGTCGAGGCGAAGAAGGCCGTGCCGTTCTGAAGCGCGGCCGAGACCTGCGCGTCGACGATGCGGTTCTCGCGGCCGAGCATGTGCATCATCCACTCGTCGCGGTGCTTGTTCATCATGGCGTTGAGCCCGGTGCGCCCCGTGCCGGAGCGCTCGATGACCCATGAATAGCCGAGCCAGGCGATCAGGAACCAGGCGAAGGCGAGGACGTCGAAGAGGTTGAGCATCGTCATGACGAATCCCTCCGGGCGCGCCGGGGACCATCGTGCACGGCTCTCCGGCGGCTTCAACTCCGCCGCGGCTTGAGCGGGCGGGCGGCTTCTGCCAGTTTCGGCCCTGACGCGAAGGAGGCCCACATGCCGCAGACCATCACCACCGGAATCAAGGCGCTGTGCGAGGCGGCCGAGCGCGAGATCGAGACGCTGCCGACTGAGGACGCGGTCAGGCTCGCCGGCCGCGACGACACGGTGCTGGTCGACATTCGCGACATCCGCGAGCTCCAGCGCGAAGGCCGCGTGCCCGGCGCGTTCCATTGCCCGCGCGGCATGCTCGAATTCTGGATCGACCCGCAGAGCCCGTACCACAAGCCGGTCTTCGCGCAGGACAAGAAATACGTCTTCTTCTGCGCCGGTGGCCTGCGATCGGCGTTGGCCGCGCAGACCGCGCACCGCATGGGGCTCAAGCCCGTCGCCCACATCAAGGGCGGCTTCGGCGCCTGGAAGAAGGCCGGCGGGCCGGTCGAGGCGCCGGAGGAGAAGAAGGGCTGACGCATTCACCGCGCTGCTGCGGTGGATCAGCACAATTCGTTTGCGATGCCTGCAAACCGATCCACACTCGCTAACCTAGCCCCGTCACCCTGAGGTGCCGTCGCGGAGCGACGGCCGCGAAGGGCGACGGCCCCGAAAACCCCGTCCGCCATCCTTCGAGGTTCGCTGACGCTCGCACCTCAGGATGACGATCTAACGCGCGCACGCATGCTGACCCTCGTCATCGGCAACAAGAACTACTCGTCCTGGTCGCTGCGGCCGTGGATCGCCATGACCGTCGCCGGCATTCCGTTCGAGGAGGTGCTGGTGCCGTTCGAGACGCCGGAGTTCAAGGCGCGGGCGGGCGCGGCCGGCAAGGTGCCGCTGCTGATCGACGGCGACATCCGCGTCTGGGAGTCGCTCGCCATCCTCGAATATCTGGCGGAGAAATTCCCCGAGGCGCGGCTCTGGCCGGCCGACGCCGCGGCACGGGCGCATGCGCGCGCCATTGCGAGCGAGATGCATGCGGGCTTTTCCGCCTTGCGCGGCCATCTGGCGATGAACGTCGCGCGCAAGGTGATCAAGCGGGCCTTGACGGCGCCGGTGCTCGCCGATGTCGCGCGCATCGAGGCGATGTGGGCGGACTGCCGTGCGCGCCATG
The DNA here is from genome assembly GCA_051959715.1 of Pseudolabrys sp. Lineage (GTDB taxonomy): Bacteria > Pseudomonadota > Alphaproteobacteria > Rhizobiales > Xanthobacteraceae > Pseudolabrys. Next base: position 370 of record JBQCFB010000226.1, on the reverse strand, counting down.
GCGGGCCGTTCCTGTTCGGCGGGACCTTCGGCAATGCGGATGCGATGTATGCGCCGGTCGTGTGGCGCTTCATCACCTACGATGTCGGCGTGACCGCGGCGACCCGCGCCTACATGGATGCCGTGGCGGCGCTCCCGGCCTGGAGGCAATGGCGCGAGGCGGCGATCGCCGAGCCCTGGGTCTATGCCGAGGACGAAGTGGACTGGCCGCAGGTGCATCGGGCCTGACGGCGCGCTAGACAACGAACTCTGGAAACGAAGAGCACACCCGCAATGTCCCTGACCCTCGTGATCGGCAACAAGAACTACTCCTCCTGGTCGCTGCGGCCGTGGATCGCCATGAAGGCCGCCGGCATCCCGTTCAAGGAGGT
>JBQCFB010000225.1:0-3343 GCA_051959715.1 Pseudolabrys sp. | reverse complement strand
GGTCGACGACAAGGGCACGAAGGCGTTGTCGAGAATGCGGCTGGAGAAGCCGGGCCCGTTGTCGCTGACGCGGACCTCGACGAAGTCGGCGTCGGCGGCTTTCGCGTCGATGACGATGCCGCCGCGCGGATTGCCGCTCTCGGCGAGTGCGTCGATGGCGTTGCGCACCAGGTTGATCAGGACCTGCTCGATCTGGAGCAGGTCGACGGCGACGTTCGGCAGATCGCCGGGGATGATGGGGCGGATGGTGACGTTCTGGTGGTCGAGGTCGGCCTGGCAGAGTTCGATCGTGTCCCTGACCGCGCGTTCCAGTTTCCACGAGGCGCGGTTGCTGCGGTCGAGTCGCACGAGCGCGCGCAGCCGGCGCACCACTTCCGCCGCGCGCTCGACCTGCGCCACCGCCTTCCTTGCGGTCTCGGCGACCATTTTCGGATCGGCAGCGCCTGTGCCGATCGCGTCGTCGACCAGACGCGTATAGGTGCCGGCGGCGGTGAGCGGCTGGTTGAGTTCATGCGCGACGGCCGCCGCCAGTTCGCCCATGCTGCCGAGCCGCGCGACGCGCGCAAGCTGCTCCTGCTGGAGCCGCAACTGCGCCTCCGTGCGCCGGCGCTCGGTCACGAGTTCGCCGGCAACGAGCCCGGTCATGGCAAGGACGAGCATCAGCGCCTGGAACGACGTGACGTTGAACGAGCCCGCGGGGAACAGGTGAATGCCGGCGATGAGGCCGAGCTGGGTGACGAGGATGCCGGCGCTGACGCCTTCCGAGCCCGTGCGCACCGCCATCCAGACGATCGGCAGGAACAGCACATAGAACAACTGGAACTGCTGCTCCTCGACGACGCCGAACACGACCACCAGCGCGACGCCGATCGCCGCGAGTTGCAGCACCGTCTCCGTCGACATCGCCAGCAGCCGCGGCCGCGTCAACGCCATGAGCGAGAAGGGGGTCACGACGATGATTCCGATGACATCGCCGATCCAGTTGCGCAGTGCCGCGGCGGCAAAGTCGGCCGCGGGAAGCAGGCCGGACAGGACCATCAGCCCGACATAGCCGAGCGCGACGCTAGCCGCGCTGACCGCCGCGACCGCCATCAGAAGAAGCAAGTCGCGCATCGACGACAGCGCGGGGTCGAAGCGCGTGCTTGGCCGGATCAGGAACAGCGCGGCAAGCGCGTAGGTCGCGCCGATCAGGATCGCCGCCACGATCTCGATCGCCGGCAGCGATGTCTGCCACTGGAACATGTCGGCGACGAGCGGCGCGATGACGGCGAACGGAATCATGCGCCGGCCGAACATGAGCAGAAGCACGAAGCTCAACCCGATGCCGGGATTCCACGGCGTAATGCTCAGATGCGCGTAAGGCTCGATGAAGCTCAGCCAGTCGAGCAGCGCATAGGCTGCGAGATAGGCGAGCCCAATGACGAGCTTTGGAGCGTCGAGAATACGCGGGAAGGCCATCGTATGCAGTCGCTCCGGCTGCAATCCTCCGACCGACAAGCTCTACATCCTTCTCCGGGGCGGTCCCCTCGATAATAACACCTAGGTGAAAACACCCTAGGGGTACACCCCGGGCGTTCATCCTGAGTTGTATGGCGGGCCTTCAACCCTATCGTCTGGCGATAGCGCGTTGGAGGCTGTGGAATGCCGGGCTCGCTCAATGCCGTTTTCGTCAATTGGGCTGCGCTCATTTCACTCTGCGCGCTGCCTTACCTGAAGCTGCGGCAGCACTTCGGGCTCGAATCGACGGAAGCGCTGCAATGGTCGCTGGTCGCCATCAGCGTCTTCGGAACGGTTGGCGTTCTTTGCGCCGCATGGCGCCGAAGTCGCGAGCGCGCTTGGCGCGCATCGCACGGCCTTTTGACGTCGCTTCCGTCCAAGTGAAATCGGCGCCGGACCAGGCGGAGCCGGTCCGGCGGCACAGACGCCGCTGAGGGATCCATTGCAGTACCTTGTCGACAGTTTCTCCCAGGCGCCGTTCTGGATCGCGCTGGGCCAGATCATCTGGATCAACATCCTTCTGTCCGGCGACAACGCCGTCGTCATTGCGCTCGCCTGCCGCACGCTGCCGGCGCGTCAGCGCTTCTGGGGCATCGTTCTCGGCGCCGGTGCGGCGGTGCTATTGCGCGTCTTCTTCACAGTCGTCATCGCGCAGGTCATGGCCATCCCGTTCCTCAAGCTCGCCGGCGGGCTGCTGCTTGTCTGGATCGCGGTGAAGTTGATCCTGCCGAACGACGATCATGCGGACGGAAGCGTCAAGGCCGGCGATACGCTGCTGCGCGCCGTCTGGCTGGTGACGGTCGCCGACATCGTCATGAGCCTCGACAACGTGATCGCGATTGCTGCGGCGGCCGAATCGGCGGCGATGCGCATCGATATCGCGCATGCGCTCTTCATGAAGACGACCTTGATCGTCTTCGGCCTCGCCACCAGCGTGCCCTTGATCATCGCAGGCAGCGCCATCCTGATGCGGCTCCTGGAGCGCTTCCCGATCCTGGTGTGGGCGGGGGCGGCGCTGCTCGGCTGGGTCGCCGGCGAGATCATCGTCACGGACGCGGGGATCGAGGCCTATCTTGGCCGCCATCTCGTGGAGCAGGCCCGTCTCTGGTCGGCGCCGATCGGTGCGGTCTTCGTGGTGGCCACCGGCTTTATCCTGCTGCGTCTTCGCGGCCGACCGGTCGAGAGCGAGGTCTAGCCCGCGCGCTGGCTGGAACCGGCATGCGGACGCCCCCTGCGCGGCGTCCGGAATGACGGTATAGTGCCGGCGCAATGAACCAGACCGTCCGACTGACCGAAGGCAGGCAGGTAGGCTATTCGGCCTGTCCGCACGATTGCCCATCGACCTGCGCGCTCGAGATCGACATCGTCGACGGCCTGATCGGCCGGGTACGCGGCGCGAAGGACAATGATTACACCTGCGGCGTCGTCTGCGCGAAGGTCGCGCGCTACGCCGAGCGCGCAAACCATCCCGACCGCCTCCTGCATCCGCTGCGCCGCGTCGGGCCGAAGGGCTCCGGCCGCTTCGAGCGCATCTCCTGGGACGACGCGCTCGATCTCGTCGCCGAGAAATTCAACGAGGCCGAGCGGCGCCACGGCGCCGAGAGCGTGTGGCCATATTACTACGCCGGCACGATGGGCCTCGTCATGCGCGACGGCATCAATCGTCTGCGCCACGTCAAGAAATATTCGGGCTATCACTCGACGATCTGCGTCAACCCGTCCTATGCGGGCTTCTCCGCCGGCGCTGGCAAGGTCGCGGGTGTCGATCCGCGCGAGATGGCGAAATCGGACCTGATCGTGATCTGGGGCGCCAACCCGGTGAACACGCAGGTCAACGTGATGACGC
>JBQCFB010000224.1:0-22215 GCA_051959715.1 Pseudolabrys sp. | reverse complement strand
GTGCCGCCGAGGCCGAACGGATTGCCGACCGCGAGCACCCAGTCGCCGATGCGCGGCGCGCCGTCGGCGAGCTTGACGTAGGGGAAGGTGCCGCCGTCGACCTTGATCAGCGCGAGATCGGTGCGCGGATCGGTGCCGATGACCTTGGCGGTGTGCGTCTTGCCGTCGTCGGTGATGACCTTCACGTTGTCGGCGTTCTCGACGACGTGGTTGTTGGTGACGGCGTAGCCGTCAGCCGAGATGAAGAATCCGGAGCCCTGCCCCATGATGACGCCGCCGCCATGACCGCCGCCACCGTGGCCGCCGCCGCGGTTCGGGGAATCGGGCATGTCGGGCATGCCGAAGCGACGGAAGAAGTCGCGCAGGCCCGGCGGAATTTCGCGGTTGGTGGCGGTGCCGTTGGTGTCCTTGTCACCGTCGATGCGCACGCGCACCGAGATCACGGCGGGCTTCACCTTGGCGACGATGTCGGCGAATCCGACCGGCGCGTTCAGCTTGTGCGCCTGCTCGGTCAGGTTCTGGGCGTGCGCCGTCGGATAGGACGCGGACAAATTGAGGTCGGGCGCCGCAACGAACGCGGCCGCGCCGAGGCCGGCAATGGTGGTGGCAAGCAGGGCGGCACGGCGAACCGACAGGATGCCGCGAAATTTGGGAGCGCGATTGTCGCTCGAGTTCATCACACAATCTCCATCTCGATTCGAATGAAGGGCGCTCTCGCGCTCCGTCTCGAATGAGAAGATGGGGTTGTGTGCCTTACGACGTCCTGTCGCGGGGGTTAAACTTTCGTAAGATAGAGGAAATCGTGTTCACGGGACCGCGATTTTCCCCGCGAAATCAATGCCCCTGTGGAGGGGAACCGACCAAAGTCGCAACCTTCGCCTGCTCCTCGGAACTAAGCGGTTCCGGACTTTCCGGCAGCACTTTGCGGCGGCGCGCGAGCACGATGATTCCCGCAAGGCCGGCGGCGAGCGCGAGCGGCGGCAGGCCCCACAGCAAAAGAGTCTCGAGCTTGAACGGCGGCTTGAGCAGGACAAAATCGCCGTAGCGCGACACGAGGTAGTCGAGGACCTGGCGATCGCTGTCGCCGGCCTCCAGCCGCTGCCGCACCAGCACGCGCAGATCATGCGCGAGCGGCGCCTCCGAATCGTCGATCGACTGGTTCTGGCACACCATGCAGCGCAGCTCTTCGGAGAGATGGCGCGCGCGCGCTTCGAGTGCCGGATCCTTCAGCATCTCGTCCGGCCGGACGGCGAGAGCCGCCCCAGGCGCCAGGGTTGCGAGCAGGATCAGCGCGAGCGCGGCGCGGCGCATGGCCCCTACTCCGCCGCCTGCATGGCGGGCTTGGCGCCGCGCGCCGGCTTCGGCGCACCGATGCGCAGGCGCCGGTCGGACAGCGACAGCGCGCCACCGAGCATCATGATAACGGCGCCGATCCAGATCAGCAGCACCAGCGGCTTGTAGTAGAGCCGCACGGCGAGCGAACCGTCGGCCTCGGCATCGCCGAGCGAAAGGTAGAGTTGCCCGAATCCGCGCGCCATCAGCGCCGCCTCGTTGGTGCTCATGCTGCGTGTGGCGAAGGTGCGCTTCGACGGCTGCATGACGCCGACGACGGCGCCGCCGCGATGGACGGTGAAGGTGGCGATGACGGCCGAGTAATTCGGCCCCGGCTGCTGCTTCATCCCGTCGAAGGTGAGCTCGTAATGCGACAGCGCGATCGTCTGCCCCGGCTTGACCGCGACGATGCGCTCGGTCCCCCAGGTGCCGGCGGCGATGATGCCGAGCAAGGTGACGGCGATGCCGAAATGCGCGACCGCCGTGCCCCAGGCCGAACGCGGCAGGCCAGCGGCGCGCGACAGCGCGACGCGGAACGGCACGCGCATGACGCCGGTGCGCTCGACGAGATCGATCACCGCGCCGAGCATGATGTAGAAGGCAAGTCCCACCACGCAGGCGGCGACGACCGCGTGCGGACCCTCGATCAGGAAGGTGAGCGCGACGACGACGAGGCCGACGCCGAAGGCGGCCATCAGGCGCTGCGCCGCCCCGTAGAGGTCGCCGCGCTTCCAGGCGAGCAGCGGACCGAAGGGCATGGCGAACATGAGCGCCAGCATCAGTGGGCCGAAGGTCAGGTTGAAGAACGGCGCGCCGACCGAGATCTTGTCACCGCTCAGCGCCTCGAGCGCCAGCGGATAGAGCGTGCCGACGAACACGGTGAGGCACGCCGTGGTCAGGAACAGGTTGTTGAACACCAGCGCGCCTTCGCGCGAGATCGGCGCGAACAGGCCGCCCTGCTTCAGCATCGGCGCGCGCCAGGCGAACAGCGTCAGCCCGCCGCCGATGAACAGGACGAGGATGCAGAGGATGAAGACGCCGCGCGTCGGGTCGGTGGCGAAGGCATGCACCGAGGTCAGCACGCCGGAGCGCACGAGGAACGTGCCGATCAGCGACAGCGAGAAGGTGAGGATCGCGAGCAGGATCGTCCACACCTTCAGCGCATTGCGCTTCTCCATCACCACGGCGGAGTGCAGGAGCGCGGTGCCGGCGAGCCAAGGCATCAGCGAGGCGTTCTCGACCGGGTCCCAGAACCAGAAGCCGCCCCAGCCGAGCGTGTAATAGGCCCAGTACGAGCCCATGGCGATGCCGAGCGTGAGGAACATCCACGCCATCAGCGTCCACGGCCGCACCCAGCGCGCCCACGCGGCGTCGATCTTGCCGTCGATCAGCGCGGCGATTGCGAAAGAAAAGGCGATCGAGAAGCCGACATAGCCGAGGTAGAGCAGCGGCGGATGGATGGCGAGGCCGGGATCCTGAAGGATCGGATTGAGGTCGCGGCCCTCGAACGGCGCCTGCGGCAGGCGCAGGAACGGGTTCGAGGTGAGCAGGATGAAGATGTAGAAGGCGCAGGCGATCCACGACTGCACCGCCAGCACGTTGGCCTTCAGCGTCGCCGGCAGGTTGACGCCGAACAGCGCGACCAGCGCGCCGAACAGCGACAGGATCAAAACCCACAGGAGCATCGAGCCCTCGTGGTTTCCCCACACGCTGCTAATCTTGTAGACGAGCGGCATCATCGAGTGCGAGTTCTCGTAAACCGTCGCCACCGAAAAGTCGGACGTCACGTAGCAAACCGTCAGCGCAAGGAAAGAAGCGCCGACGAAGACGAACTGCATCACCGCCGTCGAATTGGCGAGCCGCATCAGCGCGCCGTCGCGATAGACCGCGCCGATCACCGGCCCGACCGACTGGATCAGCCCGAGCGCCAGCGCCAGCACGAGCGCGTAATGACCGAGTTCGGGGATCATTTCGTCATGCCTTTCGCCGACGCCGCCTCGCCCTCCTGCCAGCGGCCGCTCTTCTTGAGCGCATCGACCACTTCCTTCGGCATGTAGCGCTCGTCGTGCTTGGCCAGCACCGTGTCCGCGGCGACGAGATGGCCCGGCTCCAACCTGCCCTCGGCGACGACGCCCTGCCCTTCGCGGAACAGGTCCGGCACGATGCCCTGGTACTGCACCGGAATGTCGTTCTTGCCGTCGGTGACCTCGAACTTGATCTTCAGGTCGGCGCCGCGCTGGACGCTGCCGGGCTTCACCAGCCCGCCGACGCGAATGCGCGTGCCGGGCGCAAGCTGCTTCTCAACGACGTCACTCGGCGAATTGAAAAAGACGATCGAGCCCGAGAGCGCGTTCAGCACGAGGCCGACGGCGACGGCGAGGACGCCGATGCTGCCGCCGATCAGAACGAGCCGACGCTGCTTGCGGGTCATGGCCATGCGGTCAGCCCTGAAGTCCCAGTTGCTTGATCATGTCCTCGATCTGCCTGAGCTTGTCCGGATCGCTCGCGAGCGCGCGTCTGGCGTCGCCCGCGGCGGCGGCCGCCTTGTCGCGGTCGCCGAGAACAACATAGGCGCGCAGCAGGCGTTGCCAACCGTCGAGATCGCCGCCGTCCTGCTTCAATTTGTCCGCGAGCCGGGCGACCATGCCGCGGATCATCGCGGTGCGGTCCTGTTCGCTCATCCCTTGCGCCGCGGCGATCTGGCCTGCGTCCGGGCCCGGAGCGGCCGCGGCCGGCGGCTTGCCGGTGACGCGCGCGATCGCCGTCCTGACGGCATCGACCCACGGCGCGCCGTTCGGCGCATTGGCGAGCATCGCGTTCCAGACAGACGCGGCCTTGGCCTTGTCGCCGTCCTGCTCGGCGGCGAGCCCGATGAAGAATTGAGACTTCGCCTCGTTGCCATCGAGCCCCGCCGCCTTCTCGAAGGCGGCCTTGGCCTCGTCGGTGACGATGCCGTTGGCGGCCGCCGTCAGCGCCTCGCCGAGATCGGCCTCGCGGTCGGCATTGTCGCCCTTGAGCGCGATCAGCCTGCGGCGCGCGCGCACGGCGTCGTCGAAGCGGCCGAGCCGCATATAGACGGGCGCCAGCACCTCATAACCGCGCGCGTCGTCGGGATTATGCTCGAGATGCGCCTCGACCTGCGAGATCATCGCCGCGATCGAGCCGTTCGGATGCGCGTCCTTGAGCCGCGCCGCGAGCGGCTCGCCGGGGAGCTGCGGCGAACCCAGCGCAAGATAAAGCGCGGTCGCGCCGATCGGCAGCGCCAGAAGCCCGACGACCGCGGCCGCGCGCCGGCGCCACAGCGACGCCGCCGGATCGGCCTTGGGGTCCGCGCTCGAGGCTTCGTTCGCGGCAATGAGACGGCGCGAGACCTCGATGCGCGCCGCCTCCGCCTCCTGCTCGCCGATCAGGCCGGCAGCGCGGTCGCGGGCGATCTCGTCGAGCTGGTCGCGATAGACGACGACCTCGGAGCCGCCCCCGACGTCGCCGCGGCGCGACAGCGGCCAGAGCACGGCGAAAATCGCCGCCGCCGTCATCAGCGCAAACGCGAGCCAGAGGAGCATCGGATTAGGTCTATCCCGCCGGCCGCCGGCAAGGTCCCGCGGCGCTCAAGGCAGGGGCATACATCACGCCCAATCATGGCGGCAATGAGCAAGATCAAGGATTTAAGGCCGGTCTGAAGGACCGGCAGGCTCAGGCGGCGATCGCCGAGCGCGTCATTGCCGCCGCCTCGGCACTGAGCGCCTGGAGCCTGCGGCCGAGCGTGCTGCCGACGGGAATGGCGATCTCGCCATGAAGGCCCCGGATCGTCGCATCGACGGAGCGGATCAGCACGACCGCGGCCGCGCCGTCGCCTTCGGCAAGGGCCGCCGAGAGAGCGGCGATTTGCCGCTCGAGCGCCGCCAGCAGCATGTCGATGACGACGCCGTAAGGCGTCGCCTCGATGCGCGCCGCGCTGTTGGCGCCGGATTTGTGGGCGGCGAGGCGCACGATCTGCCACGGCTGCGCCAGCCGGCGCATGACGAGGACGATTGCATATGGAAGGACGTCGCGCGGGCGCGCCGCATCCTCGATGAGCGCGATGCAGGCGGGAACGTGATGCGGCGGGAGATCGGCGATCGTCGCCGGAAGGCGCTCGCCGAGCGCGGCAAGAGTATCGCGGCCGCGCAACGCCCAGCGCAACGTCGCGGCCTCCGAGTCGGCGCGCGGCGTTCCGATGCGGCGGAGGAGCGCGGCGCGCGCGGCAGCGCCGTCGCCGAATACAGTGCGCAGCGCGACGGCGACGCGCTCCTGGAATGCGTGCGTCAGCGAAGCGGTCTGCGCGGTCGCGCCCGTCGCGTGCGCCGCCGACAGCGCAGCCGTGAACGCCGCGGTCTCCTGCGGCACGAGATCGTTGGCGATCCACGCCCACAGCGCCGGCAGCGAGGCGCGCGCGATGCAGCCCGGATAGGCCTGCACGGTATCGTCGTCGATGAGGAAAGGATCGAGCGGCTGGAAGAACGACGTCGCCGCGGCGTCGTCAATGTCGAGCCGCCGCAGTTCGGCGAGGGCTTCCGCGTCGGCACCGCGCGCAACGCCCGCTTCGAGCGCGTCGCGCAGGCCACGTCGCGCCTGCGGCGTCAGCGCCACGAGATAGGCGCGCAAACGCAGCGCGTGTTCGTCCACCGGCATCCCCCACCCACTACCAGCCCCGAAAGGGTGATAGCGGTGCGGGTCTAAAGAGAGCGTTAAGGATACCGCCCCGTTAACGCCGGTCCGCTCAGGTGAGCGGCGTCCAGCTTCCGTCGGGATTCCGACACGCCGTGCCGCGCGCGGTCTGCGGCCGCCCGTCGATGTAGATGGCCTCGGTATACGCGCGGCAGTTGCGGCCGCGGTCCGAATAGGCCGGTCCCGGGACCACCGAGCCGTACCGGCCGGAGTCCGGATTGCGCCAGGCGACCGGTGCGCCCGACGGGCCGCTCTCCAACGCCTCCATCTCGGCGGCGTAAGCGCGCTTCTTGTCCTCTTCGTCGAGCGCATTGCCGATGCGGTTGCCGATCAGCGCGCCGACGCCCGCGCCGATCAGAGCGCCCGCGACATGGCCGCCGGCGCCGCCACCGAACTGCGAGCCGATCGCCGCTCCGCCGAGCGCGCCGAGCAGCGTGCCGGTGTTCTCCTTCGGCCCCGTTCCGGTCTCTGGATTGCCGGCGCAGGCGGCAAGCGACGCGGCCAGACCCAGCGCGACCAGGAGCCGCGTGGCAGCAGAACGGACGGACATGTGAGACCCCCAAAGGCGAGATAACGTCGACGCTTAGTCACCTTAGCGAGACGGCAGGATTAGGGCAAAACGGGGGCTCGCCAGGCAACCATGGCGGGCTGCTGGCGTTGTTCCGCGCGGTTTCGACCACGCGGGAAGCGGCACGGTGCTGAGAGTCTACGTCCTTACCGACGGCAATCTGAACGAGGTCTCCGGCGCGGCCGGAGACCTGCGCGCCGCGCAATGGATCGACCTCTGCGACGCAAGCGAGGACGAGAAACACCGCGTCCAGTCCGCGCTCAATATCGAGCTCGCACCGGTCAACGATTACGAGCCGTTCCAGGTGTCGAGCCACTTCAGCGCCTCGGACACGCAATTGACGATGACCGGCCTGCTGCTCGCCATGCAGGAAGGCGGCGACCCGCACCTCCTGAAGATCACCTTCATCCGCGCCGAGGGCGTGCTGGTCACCGTCACCGACGGCAGCGAGGACGGCCTGACGGCGCTGGTGAAGGAGTGCGAGAACTGCTTCACGCACCGCTCGGGACGAGACGATATCTTCGCGGCGATCCTCGACATGATCGTCGATCACACCGACAACATCCTCGACAAGGTCGGCCACGATCTCGACCGCATCAACACGATGGTGTTCCAGCATCACGCCACCACCAAACGGCGCCAGGTGCTGCAAGGCTCGCCGCGCCTGCGCAACCGCCAGCTCGAACGCGTCCTCACCGATCTCGGTCCCAGTCGCGAGGTGCTGGTGAAGCTGCGCCGCAGCGTGCTCAGCTTTCGCCGGCTGATCGCGTTCCTGCGCGAGCAGGAGGTGGCGAAGGATTTGGTCGTCAAGCTCGACACGTTCGAGCGCGATTTGAAATCGATCGCCGAAGCCGAATCCGACCTGTCGGCGACCGCGGGCTTTCTGCTCGACGGGATCGTCGGCTATATCGGCCTGTTGCAAAACAAGGTGATGAACGTTCTGACGCTCGTCGCCACCGTGCTGACGCCGCCGATGGTCATCGCCGGCATCTACGGCATGAATTTCAAGAACATGCCGGAGCTGAACTGGACCTACGGCTATCCCTTCGCGATGGGCCTGATCGTGCTGTCGAGCGTCGCCGTCTTCATCTGGATGCGGTGGCGCGGCCTCTAGGCTAGCCCGCCGGCAAGACCAGTTCGGCGCGCAAGCCGCCTGCCGGCGCCTCGCCGAGCGTCAGGCTGCCGCCATAGAGGCGCGCGAGTTCGACCACGATCGACAGCCCAAGGCCCGAACCCGGCTTGCTCTCGTCGAGCCTCTGGCCGCGCTTGGCCACCTGCTCGCGCTCGGCCGGCGACAGGCCGTGCCCGTCATCGTCGACGAGGATGCGGATCGCCGGGCCCCTGGCGCTCGTCTCGCGGGCGACCGCGATCGCGACGCGCGACTTCGCCCACTTGCAGGCATTGTCGACGAGGTTGCCGATCATCTCCTCGAGGTCCGGCCGCTCGCCGCGGAATTTCGCCTGCTCGTCGGCCTCGACAGCGATCGTAATCGCCTTGTCGCGATGGATCTTCTCCATCGTGCGCGCGAGCGCCGTGACGACCGGCGCGACCTCGGTGATGCTGCCGACCACGGTGAGCCGCGCCGCGAGCCGCGCGCGCTCGAGATGGCGCGCCACCTGGTCGCGCATGATGTCGGCCTGCTCGCGCACCTTGCCGGCGAAGGCGTCGCGGCCGTGCGCGTTGGCTTCGTTGACCATCACCGAGAGCGGCGTCTTCAGCGCATGGGCGAGATTGCCGACGTGCATGCGCGCGCGCTCGACGATCTCGCGGTTCGCCTCGATCAGCGCATTCGTTTCGCGCGCGAGCGGCGCGATCTCGACCGGAAACTCGCCTTCGAGCCGCTCGGCCGTGCCGGCGCGGATCGCCGCCAGCCCCGCGGTCAGCCGGCGCAGCGGCATCAGGCCGAAGCGCACCTGGAACATGGTCGTGAGCAGCAGCACCGCGGCGAGCAGCACGAAGGTGATCGACAGCGCTTGGTCGAACGAGCGCGTCTCGCCGGTGATCTCGGCGGCATCGCCCGCGACCGCCACGAGATAGTGGCCTTCGTCGCCGAGATCGATGCTGCGCTCGACGAGGCGCAGGCGCTGGTCTTCCGGCCCGTCAATATAGCCTTCGCGCGAACCGTCCGGCCCTTGCGGCACGCCCATGTCCTGGAGATGCGGCAGGCCGGCGTCCCACAGCGAGCGCGACGAGCGGATGTCGGTCTTGCCGGGATCGAGCCGCGTCACCTGCCAGTACCAGCCGGACAGCGGCAATTCGAACAGCGGCTCGCCGAGCGATTGCGGGAATTTCTCGTCCGGCTCCGGTGGCGCCGACAGGTCGGCGACGAGCGTGCGCAGATAGACGTTGAGGCGGCGGTCGAACGAACGTTCGACGCCCTGGCGATAGAGCGAGGAGAGGATGACGCCGGTCACGGCGAGGATCACCACCGCCCAGGCGGTGGCGGACAGGAACAGGCGCAGCGCGAGCGAGTTCGACCGCAGGACGCGCGGAAACCACCGGGTCCAGCGCGACGCCTTGCTCATGGAGTGGGCGGAGCGAGCAGGTATCCGAGGCCGCGCACGGTCTGGATGATGTCGACGCCGAGCTTCTTGCGGATGCGGCCGACGAAGACCTCGATCGTGTTGCTGTCGCGGTCGAAGTCCTGGTCGTAGAGATGCTCGACCAGCTCGGTGCGGGACACGACGCGGCCGGCGTGATGCATGAGATAGGCGAGCAGCCGGTATTCGTGGCTCGTCAGCTTCACCGGATTGCCGTCGACGGCGACGCGGCCCGTTCGCGTGTCGAGCCGGACCGGCCCGCAGTTGAACTCGCTCTTGGCGTGGCCGGTCGAGCGGCGCAGCAGCGCCCGCACCCGCGCCAGCACCTCCTCGAGGTGGAACGGCTTGGCGACATAGTCGTCGGCGCCGGCGTCGAAGCCCTGCACCTTGTCGCTCCAGCGGTCGCGCGCCGTGAGCATCAGCACCGGCATGGAGCGTCCGGCGCGGCGCCAGGCCTCCAGCACCGAGATGCCGTCCATCTTCGGCAGGCCGATATCGAGGATGACCGCGTCGTACGGCTCCGACTCGCCGAGATAATGGCCTTCCTCGCCGTCATAGGCGCGGTCGACCACGTAGCCGGCGTCGGACAGCGCGGCGGCGAGCTGGCGGTTCAGGTCGGGATCGTCTTCAACGACGAGCAGTCGCAATCGGCTTTACCCCGCTCAGCGCGTGTTGACGAGAAGCGCGCCGTTGGCGGCGTCAACACTGGTGCGGATCACTTTGCCACTATGCGCGAGCAGTGTCAGCACGTAGACGAGCTGGTCGTCGCGGCGGCAGAGCCTGGCGCCGACGACTTCGGCATGCTTGCCATGGGCGCGCAGGATCTTGATGGCCTCGGCGAGCGGGATGGCCTTGCGCTCATGGACCGCTGCGCGCTGCTCGGCCTTGGTCAGGCAGGCGCCGGGATGCTGGGCCGCATGCAGCGGCGCCTCGGCCGCCGGGGCGGCGGCACCGAGCGCAACAAGAAGGAACGCCGAAAGGGCGATCAGTCGGGGAACCGGCATGGGGCGGGGTTTAGGAGCGCGCCGGTGAACGCGGGCTGAACGGCACAGAAAAAGGCACGTAAAATCAGCCGTCAAAGCCTGAAAATGTCGCAAAATCATCGACCGGCGCGCGCGGCGAGCGCCAGCCATTGATGGGCGCGGCCTCGTCGGCATAGCCGAGCGCCATCGCCAGCAGCATGGGCGGTACGCCGAACGCCAGCGCGATCTCGCGCGCGGCCGCGTGCTTCGCCTCGAGGAAATCCATGTCCTTCGGCGTGAGCGACATCTGCTTCCAGTCGAGCCCGCCTTCGAGCACCAGCGGTCGCCCGGCATTCGCCGTGCCCTGATATTGCCGCTCGAGCTCGCCCTTGAGCCGCTCGAACTGCGGCTCCGACAGCGGCGCGCCGCCCTCGCCGTCATAGACCAGCGCGCCGGAGGGCCGTGCTGCATTGTCGAGCAGCGCCTTGTTCCAGCGCGCCGCGGCATTGTGCAGGTCGACGGCGCTCGCCGCCGCCTCGAGCGGCGCGAAGCCGTAATAGTCATCGAGCGGGTTGAACAGCGCGAGCTGGAGGATCGGCGGCTGCGCAGCGCCTTGCTCGAAGCGCACCGTCGAGCCGCTCACCGTGTACTCATAGGCTTGCGGCCAGCCGTCGGGCCCGGGCACGATCTTCATGCGGTCGGGCCGCAGCGCGTAGAGTTCGCGCACGCCCTCCCCCGCAAGACCGACCGCCTCGATATAGGCGTTGCCGGCGAGCAGGAGATGCGAAGCGACGCAGTCGAGGAACGCCGGCCCGTCCTGGCGCGGGTTCGGCCGGCGCACGAGGTCGAGCAGCGGATGCGTGTCGCGCTCGGCGTCGCCTTCATAGAGAACGAAGTGAAGCCCGCCGACCGCTTCGGCGATGAGTCGCACCGCGCGATGCACGATGGCGTTCTTCGTATAACCCTCGCGCGCCAGCGCGGCGTAGTCGCGCGGCGTCCACCGCGCGCGTCCGCCGCCTTCGAGCGCGACGATCCGCGCCGCGCGCGACGCCTTGCGCTCGGGGGCGCGGAGCAGGTTGATCAGATGTTCGAGCATGAGTCGTTGTCATGGCCGGGCTTGTCCCGGCCATCCCGATGAGGATGGCGAAGCGGTCGTTGCAGTTCAAAGATACTTGGCGTCGTCGCCTTGGAGCAGATCGCGCAGTGTGGGGACGACCGGGAATCCGTAGCCATCTCCCGGCTTGTCGAGATAGAGCCGGCCCTCTTTGTGGTAGCTGCTGCTGTAAATCTCCGCACCAATCGCGTACAGCGCCGCCACGAGCGCCTGCACGGAATCGGCTCCGCCCATCTTCATCTTGTGGTTCTCGCCGGGCCAATCGACCTCGTAACGGCAGAACCAGGAGCGTCCGTCCTCGACCGGTGCGTATATACGCACCGCGATGTCCGCGTCGCCATTCGGCCGCCGTAATTTGAAAATGCGCGTTGCGATTAGCATCCGCCCCTCCCTGAGCGGGCAAAGATGCGCTGGGCGTACGCCGGAGTCCAATTCTAAATCCCCCTCACCCGCGGCTCGCCCCGCGCCCCATACGTCAAGGCCGTGAGCGCCCAGACCAGCGCGTCGAGCCGGTCGGGCGACCGCCCCGACGACAAGCCGTCGAGGCCGAAGTCGCACATCTCGTCTTCCAAGGCCGCGAAGTCGCCCGCGTGCCGCACCTTGCCCTGCTCGTAGAGCTGCGCGACCGGCTCGGCGCGCGTGTACTTGCCGCGCGTCGCATGCACGATGGTCACCGGCACCGACGCATCGGCGGCGCGGATCACCGCGCGCACCATGTCGCCGCCGAAATTCGCCTCCGCCACCAGGACGTCGGCCTTGAACCGCCGCCACAGCGCGATGGCGCGCGACGCCCACGCCTGCGGCGACAGGCCCGCGGCGCTCTCGTCGGCCAGCACATAAAGAGCGCCGTCGTCCGCCCTGCCGGCGGCGACGATGCCGCAGGCGTCCGAGCCCTCGCGCGCCGAGCCCGGCGGATCGATCGCGACGACGATGCGCGCGAGCGGCGGCGCCGATGCGACGCGGACTTGCGCGAGCGCCGCGCGCGACCACAGCGCGTCGCTCCGCTGCTCGATCAGTTCGCCGTCGATCTCCTGCCGGCCGAGCTCCGTGCCGCGATAGCGCGCCAGCACGGTCTCGAGGAAGTGCGGCGCCAGGTTGTACGCATTGGCGCGCGTGCCGGCATGTGTCACCGCCGTGCGCGGATCGGCGATCAAGGTCTTCAGCAAGGGGATCGGCCGCGGCGTGGTCGTGATGACCTGCCGCGGCCGCCCGCCAAGGCGCAGCCCGAATTGCAGCATGTTGAAGGTTGCTTCGGCATGACGCCACTTGGCGAGTTCGTCGAGCCAGGCCGCGGAGAATTGCGGCCCGCGCAGGCTTTCCGGTTCTTCCGCCGAGAACAGATATGCGACCGCGCCGTTCGGCCATTCGAGACGCCGCCGCGACGGCACCCATTCCGGCCCCTTGCGCGGATAATGTGCAGCGAGAACGCCGGACACGCCTTCCACCATCACCTCGCGCGCGTCGTGTTCGGTCTCGCCGATCAGCGCGATGCGCGCCTTCGGGTCGCGGGCGACGCTACGCACCCATTCCGCGCCGGCGCGCGTCTTGCCGGCGCCACGGCCGCCGATGAGAAGCCACGTCGTCCAGTCCTCCCCGGAGTTAGCCAGGGCCGGCGGTCTCTGATGCTCGTGCCCGAGCACGTCGAACAGCGCGAGGCTCTCAATCTGCCGCAGGTCCAGGCCGGCGATGATTCTCGCTTTCGCGTCGTCGCTCAGCGTCGAGCAGCATTTCAAGCTTTTCCGCAAGCGCGCGACGAAATTCGTCGGCGTCGATGGGTATGGCGTCGTCGTCGGAATCATCGTTCTTGTCGTCTTGCTGCGGCTTGAGGAGCATGTTGATTTCGCGCAGCGCGCGACCCATGACGGCCAGCGTGCGTGCGTTACGTTCCGCTTCGACCGGCTGGCCCGGCTCGATCACGTCTTGCAGACGCTCCACCGCAGCGATGTGACGCTTCACCGCGGTCAGGAGTTGCGCGGCAAGCGCAACGCGATCGATGGGCTCTGCAGCCGCGTCCCCGCTGGATGGCGGAGCGGGCTGAAGCACGGCCGCTCCATCGTTCGCAGATGGCGACGGCTGCGGCGATTGAAGTTCGCCGGCCGTCAACGTGCCGTCGATGAGAATGCGGGCGAACTCTCCGGTCGCGGAGCGGACACGGCGCGGCGCCCAGCCGCCTTCGTGCGCCCTCTTGTAGAACGGGGTTTTCGACATGCCGAGCATGGCGGCGATATCGTCGACCGGCGTGATCGTTCGCTCGTAAAGATATCGCGCCTTGGCCAGCAGCTTTGGTGCCACCTCGATCTTGGCGTTCATGCATCCCCCCAAACGAAAACGCGCCGGCTTCGCACCGGCGCGTTGCAAACTCTCGGGCTCTCTTCAGGTCAGCCGAAGAAGACCAGGTAGATGATGGCGAAGGCGACGATCAGCACGGCGACGCTGATGCCGAGCACGAAGCGCACATTGTGCCCGGTCTCGCCGGCGCGCGCCTCGGTCGGCGTCTCGACGACGCGGTTGTTCTCGACAGTCGGCATGGCGTGCTTCCTTCTTCGATAGCCGCGCGCGTCACGCGGCATGTCGAGGGGCAACGCGACGAATGGCCGGGCCGTTCCGTCTATCGCGTCATCCTGAGGCGCCCGCGCGGCGCGGGTCCTGAACGATCCGGGACGAGGCGCTCTGCCGCGCCCCCCATCCTTCCGGCGCAGCTCTGCAGCGTGAGGACTTTGTACCTGAGGAGCGTGACGCTCGTCAACTACTTTCCTAGGACTTTTTTATAGATTTTCCTGACGACAGTCCTTGGCATCGGCGCGCGGGCGAAAAGCCGCGCCGTCTCCGGGCCTTAGCGGGTCGTGTCGGAATGGCAGGCGTGCGTCCAGTCGTTCCAGACCCAGCCGCATTTGGTGCAGCCGGACACGGCCAAAGCCGTCAGAACGAGCATCGGAATCAGAAAAGCGCGACGCATATCATGAGCTTAGCGATATAGCGGGCCGCTGGCGAGTAGAAACGCGCGGATGGACCGCTTTCGACGGCTCCCGTGGGAGTCGCCGCGAAAATAATTCGGGCGGCGCGCCCTCACTCCTTGGCGGCCGCGCTCGCGCGTCCGCGCGCCGTCGTCTGGGCCGGCTCCGCATCCCTTTGCGCACGCCGCGGCGTGTCCGGCGTCAGCGGCACGACCGGCCGCGGCTTGAGGTCGAAGCCGAGCACGAAGACGGTGCGGTCGCGCGCATCGGTGACGGTCATGCTCCAGCCGGACAGATCCTGGATCGCCGGCTCCGACATCGCCGCTTTCAATTCGCGCACGTGATGCGTCGCGTGCGCGCGCGCGTCGCGCAGGCCGGCGAGCTCATGCCCCTTGTCGTCGCTGAACTGGCGCTCGCCGTCGGTGAAATGAAAGAAGTAACGCGGCACCAGTCCCGACCCCGTCTTGGTGATCGCCCGTCTTAACGGCGCCGCGTGACGACACCGTGGCGAAATCCCGGCATTTCGCAATTCGCCTCACGCTACAGCAGTGGCCACGCCGGATTCATCCGCCGTTCGAAATGACCCTTAACGCCATCATAATACGGCGTTCCGCGCGACGGAGGCTGCGGAGTACCGGCGAATGCGACACGCGCGGGATTGCGCGCAAACGAAACGGGCCGCTTTTCGGCAGCCCGTTCCGCGCACCAGGTTGTGCAACGGATCAGCGAGCGACAGTAAAATCGGCGATCATGCCCATCTTGTAGTGGCCGGCCTGGTTGCAAAAGACGGCGTAGTGTCCGGGTTTCATCGGCAGCCGCAGCGTCGCTTCCGCGCCGGGCTTCATATCCTCGACCCCGGCGAGTTCCGCGAGCTTGCCTTCGCGCACCTCGCCCTTTGTGTCGTTGTAGGGCAGCGCCTTGCTCGATCCCTTCCACGGCGTGATGAGAAACTCGTGAACAGTCTGCTTCGATGTGTTCTTGATTTCGAATTCGACGGCGCCGGCCTTGGCCTCGTGCGTGCTCAACGTAATTCCGTCGGCGCCGTCCTTTTCCCACAGGCTGACTTTGACGGAGGCCGGCTCGGCTGCGCGCACGGCAACCGGAGACAGACAAATAACGGCGGTCAGTCCGGCAATGCCGGACTGGGCGATATGACGGAACATGGACGTATCCTCGCCGATCGACGGCTTGCCCTTGCGCAAGAGCGCCGTCATGCATCGCCCCTACCCGGATAGTGCCGCGCGGTCCGTGGCGGAACCGTGGCGGCGCGATCGTCACACCGCGCTATTGGCGCCGGCCGTGTCGAACTTCTTGCGCGCGGTTTCCATCGCGACTCGGTTGGCGCGCGCCCAGGCGCTCAATCCGTTCACCGGCACGAGCAGCGAGCGGCCGAGACGCGTCAGTTCATAGTCGACGCGCGGCGGTATGGACGGCGTGACGGTGCGCGTGACGAGCCCGTCGCGCTCGAGCGCGCGCAAGGTCAGCGTCAGCATCCGCTGCGAGATCGAGCCGAGCGCGCGGCGCAGTTCGTTGAACCGCTTCGGGCCGGAGCCGAGCCGCTCGACCACCAGCACCGTCCATTTGTCGCCGACGCGCGACAGCACCTCGCTGATGGCGCGGCAGTCGCCGGGCTCATGCAGGTTACCCGGTATACGCGATGTGCCTTCTTGCGGCTTTCGTGCGGTCATCTATCTAGCCTTGGTATCAAAGCGTAACTTAATACCCCGGACAGATAGAGGCAAACATGGCCAAACTCAAGCTCGGCGTCATCGTCGGATCGAACCGCCGCGACAGCATCAACCGCAAGCTGGCGGAGGCCCTCGTCAAGCTCGGCGGCGCCGCCTTCGACGCCAATTTCATCCAGATCGACGACCTGCCCATGTACAACCAGGACAATGAGCAGCCGGTGCCGTCGGCGGTCGCCCGCTTCAAGGGCGAGGTCGAAGGGTCCGACGCGCTTCTGTTCGTGACGCCCGAGCACAGCCGCTCCATCCCCGCCGTGCTCAAGAACGCCATCGACTGGGGCGCGCGGCCCTGGGGCAAGACGTCGTGGCCGGGCAAGCCCGCGGCGGTGATCGGCACCTCCGGCGGCGTCATCTCGACCGCGGTCGCGCAGCAGCACCTCAAAGCCGTGCTCAACACGCAGGGGCTCAACGTGATCGGCGGCGAGGCCTATGTGCAGTTCAAGCTGGAGATGATCGACGCCGAGGCAGGCGTGCCGGACGAGACCGTGCGCGGCTTCCTCAAAGGCTTCATCGATCGCTTCATCGATTTCGCCGGCCGGCTCGCGCCGCGCGCCAAGCAGGCCGCGGCGTAGTTACCCTCCCCTGGAGGGGGAGGGTCGACGAAGGCGCGTCGCGACAGCTCCAAAATGAAAGGTGACCACCCATGTCCATCCGACCCGCCAAGCGCGTCGTGCAGTCCAAGCCGACGATCGAGGGCGCCGGCGTCAAGCTGCGCCGCGCCTTCGGTTTCGGCGAGACGAGCGAGACCGACCCGTTCCTGCTGTTCGACGACTTCCGCAATGATCGCCCGGACGATTACCTCGCCGGCTTCCCGTGGCATCCGCACCGCGGCATCGAGACGATCACCTACACTCTGGCCGGCACCGTCGCCCACGGCGACTCGCTCGGCAATCGCGGCACGCTGCGCGCCGGCGACGTGCAATGGATGACGGCCGGGCGCGGCATCATGCATCAGGAGATGCCGCAGGGCGACGCGCAGGGGCGCATGCACGGCTTCCAGCTGTGGGCCAACCTGCCCTCCTCGCTGAAGATGACGGCGCCGCGCTATCAGGACGTCGAATCCGCCGCGATCCCCGAGATCGTCGATGACGACGGCACGCGCGTGCGCGTCGTCTGCGGCGAGTTCTGGGGCAAGCGCGGCCCCATCGACGGCGTCGCCGCCGATCCGCGCTATCTCGACGTCACCGTGCCCGCCGGCGTGCGCAAGACGCTCCCCGTCGAGGTCGAACGGCACGCCTTCGCCTACGTGTTCGAGGGCGACGGCGCCTTCGCCTATGCGTCGAAGCCGTTCGGCGTGCTGACCGAGAAGCAGGTCGATGGCGAGGAGATACTGTTCCGCGAGCCGGCCGGCGACCGCTCGCTGGTGATGTTCGATCGCGGCGACGAGGTCATCGTGCAGGCCGGCGAGCGCGGTGTCCGCTTCCTGCTGGTCTCCGGCAAGCCGATCAAGGAGCCGGTCGCCTGGCACGGGCCGATCGTCATGAACACGCAGGCCGAGCTTCAGCAGGCGGTCTCGGAGCTGCGCAACGGCACGTTCATCAAGCCGTAACGGCGTAGAGCGCAACGAAGGGAAATGGCCGGGCCCGTCCCGGCCGTTTTCATTTGCGGCAGTCTCATCGCAGAACGATTGCGCAAGCGGGACAACGTAACCGCAATTTCGAGCAAGCGGCGCGAGACGCGCCACCCTATTTCCAAATCACTGGCGACGGACACCGCCGCTCGGTGGCAAGGGCCACCGAAACAAGTGATAGATGAGGATTGAGACCATGAAGACCATCATTCTCCGCGCGGCCTTTGCCGCCTTGCTCGCAACGACTGCCGGCGTCGGCTTCGCGCAGGCCCAGGTTTCGCCGGGCGATCCGAACTACCAGTACGAGGGCCGCGGCAGGATCGCGCCGTTCGGCGCCGCAAGCGCCTACGCGTCCGCGCCGGCCGTGCATGGCTACAGCCGGGCCGCGCTGAACGCTCGCGCCTCCGTGGTCGACGACGGCCAGACGCTCGGACAGGATCCCGACGCCAATGTGCGGCTCCAGCTGCGCAAGAGCGACGGCATCTTCGATCGCTAGGCCGTGAATGATGCCGGCGTCCTTCGGGACGCGACAGCGAAAGCCCCCGCCGCAAGGCAGGGGCTTTTGCATTTCGGTTTGTACACGCGCGGCTCACGTCTTCTTTATCGCCATGCACGCACGCATGGCCCGCAGGCGGAATAAACGGGCGCCGTTCCTGATCGTGCCGGGTGACAGCCAGCGAGGCTGCACACACAGTCATGGAGATTGAAATGAAGAAGATCATCATCGCGCTCGCCGCGCTCACCCTCACCTCGGCTGCAATGGCGCATCCGATGCACGGCAAGCGCACCAACGCGATGCGTGGCGCTGACGCGCAGGCGATGGCCTCGACCGGCAACACCGTCTACGCCTTCGGTCAGAATCTGGGCAGCGACCCCGATCCGCAGGTGCGCCTGCAGCTGCTGCGCAGCGCCGGCATCCTCGATCGCTGAGCATGCGCGACGAACCGGTCCCGGCCGCAAGGCCGGGACCGATCGCATCAGCGGCCAGACTTCACGATACGATGGTGGACCCCAATGCGAATTCAGCGCGCGGCGCGGCGGAAATCGCTCGGCGATGCGCCGGTGACGCGTCGGAACGTCGAGGAGAACGAACTCGTCTCGGCAAAGCCGAGTTCGCGCGCGATCGCGGTAACGCTGTTCTCCGGATCCACCAGCAGATCCTTGGCCCGCGCGATGCGCCGACCAACGTGATAGCGGTGAGGCGGCACGCCGAAGCTCTGCTTGAAGGCGTGCGCGAAATGGTAGGGGCTGAGCCTGACGAGCTGGGCCATGTCGGTGAGCCGCAACACAGTGCCGAGATTGGCCTCGATGTAATCGGTCAGCGTCTTCTGCTGCCAGCCGCTGAGGCCGCCGCGCGAAAGGCTCGCCGGAACCGCGGCCTCGTTGGCACGGATGAGCTCGTGCCCGAGAACGACGCCGAGCGCCTCGCCGTAGCGTGAACTCGTACACGACAATGACGCATCGCGCAGACGGTCGACGACGCGCCAGAGCTCGCTGTCGCTGAAGAACAGCCGCGGCTTGAGCGCGATCCCGTCGAGCGCCTCCTGATCGAGCACCGGCCCCTTCGGGTCGATGTAGAAATAGGTCATCTGCGGCAGCACGCTGGGCAAGGCCCAGCCGTGAAACATGTGGCCGGCCGGCACGAAGGTCATGCGGCCGCTGAAGCTTCGCAGGCGCGATGTCGGAAGGCCTTCGACCGAGCTTTCGCCTTCGACGCGCTCGCCGCGCTGCGCGGCGATGAGGAGATGCCAGGACGAGCGGTAATGGCAGTCGAGCGTCGCCTGCGCGGTTGCGGCCACGGTCTCGACCTGCAGGCCGGGCAGCGCGCAGGTGCGGCGTGCAACGATGTCGGAAGGCTCGATGGTGACGGGAGGAGGATTGGACGAAAGTCGAAGCGCGCTTTGGCCGTAAGGCGAAGCGGACGTCTGCATGCAAGAACCCTGTGTGAACGCCCCCGCGTTCGTGATTCTGTATCCGCCCTGCTGTCCGGCTGTTTCGCCCGCCGAGTGCGACTCGGCGCGCCGGACTTCGCCGCAATATCGGCATCGGCACTCGCCTGCGCAACTCAAGCACGCGTGAAAGATGCGTTACCGTATGCCGTTTGCGCATGCGAGCCCGGCGCGAATGCGCGGCTTCGATTGGCGTAAGCCGCACACGTTCGCAGCAATTTCGAGCAAGCGGCCGGCGCGGCGCGACGCCATGTCTCACCCAGTGGCGGACAAGACCGCCGCAACACGATGAATGGAGACACCAGATGAAGAAGCTCATTCTCGGCGCCGCGCTGGCCCTGATGGCCGCCTCGCCGGTCCTCGCGCAGGGCGCCTATACGCCGCACCGCGCCACCCGCCTCGACGATATCCGCGCGCAGGCCCTGCCGTCGTTCAACAACGGCGCGGTCTTCGTTGACGGCCAGTATGCCGGCGCCGATCCGGATGCGAACGTCCGCCTGCAGCTGCAGAAGGACTATGCGTCGACCGGCCAGCACTGAGCGCAGGCATCGCGACGAAAAACCCCGGCCGCAAGGCCGGGGTTTTTTATTTGGCGTTTATCGTTCCCCTCAGTGCAGCGAGGCGAACTCCTCCTCCGGGATCGGCGTACCGGACGCGGCCGGCGCGCCCGTGCCTTCCGACGGCGGTGTCGGACCGCGCAGCGGCCGCTCCTCGAGCACGATCAGCAGCGCCAGGCCGACGCACAGCACCAGTGCGCAGGTCGCGAACACGTGGCGGAACGCCTCCGTGAGGACGTCGGCCGATGCGGCGCGCGCCAGCGCCTCGACCGCGCCGCCATTGGCGCCGCCGAGATGGCCGAGCACGATGGCGCCGAGCACGGCGACGACGAGCGAGGAGAACAGCGCGCGGAAGAAATTGGCCGCGCCGGTGGCGATGCCCATTTGCGAGCGCTCGACCGCGTTCTGCATGCACACGGTCGAAACCGGGAAGACGGTGCCGAGGCCCGAGCCGATGATGAAGAGAAGCGTCAGCACCGCCCAGATCGGCAGCGTCGCCGGAAACGAGGTCAGCACGGCGAGCGAAATCAGCGACGCCGCGGTGCCGGCATAGGGCACGCGCTTGTAATGGACGAGGCGCGACAGCATCTGCCCGGAGATCGTGGACCACAGCACCGTCGCCGCCATCATGGGGATCAGCGCGATACCGGATTCGCTCGCCGAGAAATGCAGAACCGTCTCGAAATAGAGCGGCATGTAGATGGTCATGCCGACCATCACGCTCATGTTGCAGGCGCCGGCGAGCGCGGCCGCGCGCACCACCGGATTGCCGAGCACGGCGAGCGGCAGGAACGGCTCGGTCGCCCGCGCCAGCCGCCAGGCAAACAGCACCCACAACACCAGCGAGGCCGCCAGCAGGCCGACGATCGGCGCCGAGAGCCAAGCATAGTCGCGGCCGCCCCAGGACAGCATGAGCAGCAGCGCCACCGCAGCGCCCGTCATCAGAAGCGCGCCGACGATGTCGAGCGAATGCTTTCGCGGACGATAGGGCACGAGCTTGAGCGCGGTCCACGTCATCGCCAGCGCCGCGATGCCGAGCGGCAGGTTGATCCAGAAGATCAGCGACCAGTCGAGCTTCTCGGTGAGGAAGCCGCCGAGCACGGGCCCGCCGACCGAGGAGGTCGCGAACACCGCGGCGATATAGCCCTGGTAGCGGCCGCGCTCGCGCGGCGCGACCGCGTCGCCGATGATGGTCTGCGCCAGCGCCATGAGCCCGCCGCCGCCGAGCCCCTGGAGCGCGCGGCCGAGCACCAGCGCCGTCATCGACGGCGCCAGCGCGCAGGCGATCGAGCCGGCGACGAACAGCACGATGGCGATCATCATCATGATGCGCCGGCCGTGAATGTCGGAGAGCTTGCCGTAGAGCGGCGTCACGGCCGTGCCGGTGAGCAGATAGGCCGTCACCACCCAGGACAGTTCCGACAGGTTGCCGAAATGCACGCCGATGGTCGGCAGCGCGGTGGCGACGATGGTCTGGTCGAGCGCGCCGAGGAACATGGCCAGCATGATGCCGACGACGATGGTGCGAATCTCGGCATGGGCGAGCGCGGGATGCTCCTGCTCCGCGCCGCCGTGTGCATGCGCCTCGGCGGCGTGCGGCGCGTGTGCGGGACGCGGCTTGTGAGCGGTCGAAACCATAAAGACAGGATAACCAATTTTTGCGGGCAAAAGATGCGACAGCGAGCCGAGGCAACGGCTCAATGCCGCAGCCGTTCCCGCAACGCAAGAAGCGCCAGCGGGCAGCGGCTATGCGCGGGGCCGGGACAGGGCGGGATTGCTCCATCCAGTCTCATGACGTGCTGGCGGGGAGCGGTGTGACCAGCGCGGCGCTGCGGTGGCTACGTGAAAGCAGCACCGGATTTTATTTTACCTTTGCCCCCTCGCCCGCTCTCTCACTACCGCCGCTTCGCTCCCCTACTCCCCTTGGGCCACTTCCCCGGCCACGCGACGATGTACTCCTCGAGCTTCTCGTCCGGCACGTCCGCCTCGCTCGCGGTGACCTTGCCGCGCACCGAGACGCCGGCCTTGCGCACCGTCTCCGGATCGCCGGAGACGAGCGGATGCCACCAGGCGAGATCCTGCCCGTTGGCAACGAGTCGATAGCCACAGGTCGGCGGCAGCCAGGACAACCGCTTCACGTTGCGCCATGTCAGCCGCACACAGTCGGGCACCTGCTTCTGCCGGTGCTTGTAGTCCTTGCAGCGGCAGGTCTCGCCG
>JBQCFB010000223.1:0-8883 GCA_051959715.1 Pseudolabrys sp. | reverse complement strand
GGTGTCGCCCTCGAACAGCGGGTTGGGGAAGCGCACGTCGGTCAATCCGAGATTGGCGATGGTTGAGCCGACGGTCATGTCGGACACCTGGATGCAGAAAATCAGGCCGAGCGTGAACAGCGAGTTCATCAGCGGCTGGCCCCACTCGGTCTCGGTCTCGCAGAAGTGGCGGTCGATGTGCAGCGGCTGCGGGTTGAGCGTCATGTTGGAGAACAACATGTTGTCCATCTGCGTCACCGTGCGCGTGTAGCGGTGCTCCGTGGTCTTGCCGACCTCGAAATCCTCGAAATAGAGGCCGCCGCGCTTGTGCCGCTGAGCCGTGTCCGTCATCGCCGTCTCCTCACGCTGCGGCCGCCCGAGGGTGCCGCTAACCATTCGTTTACCATAATCGCCCAAGGTCTTTAGGGCTGTTGGTAGCCGACCTCAAGCAACAATCGAACGCGCAAAGGCCGTCGCGGCCGGGGCAAAGTCAATGGCCGTCCTCAACGTGAACGTCAGCCCGCCGCAGATTGCGGGCGCGATCCGTCAGGCCGCGGCAACGACGGGGACGAGCTTCGAATACCTGCTCGCCACCGCGCAGATCGAATCGAAGCTCAACCCCGCGGCGCAGGCGCCGACGTCCTCGGCGGGCGGCCTCTACCAGTTCATCGACCAGACCTGGCTCGCGACCGTGAAGAACGCCGGACCGTCCTTCGGGCTCGGCCAGTACGCGCAGGCGATCGTGCAGGGGCCGGACGGCCGCTACGACGTACCGAACCCGGCCGCCCGCACCGCCGTCATGGGCCTGCGCGGCAATGCGCAGGTCAGCGCCATGATGGCCGGGGCCTTCACCCGCAACAATGCGGCGCAGCTCACCGCCGCGCTCGGGCGCAAGCCGAGCGAGGGCGAGCTCTACGTGGCGCATTTCCTCGGCGCCGACGGCGCCGGCAAGCTGATCGCCGCGGCCCAGAGCAATCCGCGCGCCGATGCCGCCGCCATGTTCCCGCAGGCGGCCGCAGCAAACCGCGCCATCTTCTACGACGCCGCGGGCGAGCCGCGCTCCGCCGCCCAGGTCCTGGGCAGGCTCACCGGCCGGTTCGACGTGGCCCGTGCACTCGCCGTGGCGCCGCCGGACGGGCAGGGGCCGGTTGCCGCCCAGGCCTTCGCCGCCGTCACCCCGGATGCCGCAACGGCTGTGCCGACGGTTCCGGACAACCGCCCGCTGTTCGAATCGATCTTCACCGACCGGGTCGGCATGGCCGTCTCGCCGGCCGTCTCCAGCCTCTGGGCGCCGACCGGGGCGGCGGCCGCCCCCTCGTCGGGCCGGCCGCTCGACCTGTTCACCGACAGCAAGCCCAACCTGCGCGGCATGTTCGGCGCGAGCTGACCCGCCTCCTTTGATTTCGCTCAGGTTTCGCGGCTTCCGTGGTGAACGCCGCCTCAAGAACCATGGTGAACGGTTTGTTAGTGCTCGCCCGCTAGGCTGTACGTGTAGGCCGCCAGTGTCGGCGGCGTCCGTTAGTCGCGTCGGTAGTCATGATCGTTCGTCAGTTCCTCCAGTGGGTTCGCGCCGCCCGTCCGGGTGAGCGCGCCGAGGCCACCTCCGCGCTGGCGCGCGCCTATCTCCATTCCGATCTCTCCGCAGACGATCTCGCCGCCGCTGAAGGCGCGATGATCATGCTGCTCGACGATCCGTCGCCGCTGGTGCGGCAGGCCATGTCCGAAGTCTTCGCCTCGTCGCAGAAGGCGCCGCCGGTGGTCGTTCGCGCGCTCGCCGACGACCAGTTCGAGGTGGCGCAGCCGCTCATCGAACGCTCGCCGCTTCTGAACGAAGAGGACCTGATCGAGCTCGTCGCCGCCGGCAAGCCGCAGACGCAGCTCGCGATCGCGCAGCGCCCCTTGCTGACGACGTTCGTCGCCGCCGCGCTCGCCGACAGCGCCACGGCGCAGGCCTGCCTTGCGCTGCTCGAGAACGGCGATGCGCAGATCACGCTGCGCGCCATCGACCGCATCATCGAGCGCTTCGGACACGATGCGCCGATCCGCGAGAACCTGCTCGATCGCGACGACCTGCCGATGGCGATGCGCCAGGCTTTGCTGTCGAAGCTGTCGCAGACCCTCGCCGGCTTCGTCACCGCACGCCAGTGGCTCGTACCCGAGCACGCCGAATACGCGGCGCGCGAGGCCTGCGAGAAGGCGACCGTCGCGCTCGCCGCCGAGACGCCCTACGAGGAAATCGGCGAGCTCGTGCGCCATCTGCGCCAGAGCGGACAGCTCACCGCCGGCA
Organism: Pseudolabrys sp.; assembly: GCA_051959715.1. GTDB lineage: Bacteria > Pseudomonadota > Alphaproteobacteria > Rhizobiales > Xanthobacteraceae > Pseudolabrys. The sequence goes on along the minus strand of JBQCFB010000223.1, from coordinate 6,617 downwards.
TGCTGCTGCGCGCGCTGCTGTCGGGCAACGTCGTGCTGTTCGAGGAGGCGCTGGCGGAATTGTCCGACCTGCCGCTCGACCGCGTCGGCAGCCATGTCGAGGACCGCAATCTCGCCGGCGTCCGCGCGCTCTACCGCAAGGCGGAACTGCCGGAGCTCGCCTATCCCGCCTTCCGCGCCGCGCTCGGCGCCCTGCGCGAGGGCGTACTGGTCGGCGAGCCGCGCGATGCGGCGCGGCTCAAGCGCCGCATGGTCGAGCGTGTGCTCGAGATGTGCGTCGAGGAGGGCGCCGAAACGACCCTGCTGGCGCTGCTGCGGCGCTTCGCGGTCGAGGCGGCGCGTGACGAAGCGCGGATGTTCTGCGACGACCTCGTCGCCGATTTCGCGCCACCGGCGGCGTCCTACAGGCTCACCGACGCGCGCGTGGCGGCCTGAAGCGCCCGTAAATCCGCTGCAAAACGACGATGGCCGGGACATGCCCGGCCATTTTCATTCGTATCGATTTTCGGCGGCTTACTGCGGCACGATCGACGGGCTTCTGATCTGCTCGAGGACGTCCGGCCGGTTGCGGTTCTCGCCGATCAGGAATTCGTCGGTCACTTCGCGCAGGCGGCGGGTCAGGAGCTTCGCCAGCTCCTTGGCGTCCGAGCGGGCATATTCGCGGTAGATCGCGCGCACGGCATCGACATGCTGGTCGACGAGGACGGTCGGAATGCGCTTGGCGTCTGGCGTGAGCTCGATCAGGCGGCAGAGACTGTCGGCGGCCGAGGCGACTGCGGGGAAGCCGAACGTCGCGGCCTGGCCCTTGAGATCGTGCGCCGCATGGAACAGCGCTTCCATCGTGCGCTCGTCGAAGCCCTCGTCCTTCACCTTGTTGCGCGCCGCATCGAGACGGTCGCACTCCGAATCCATCCAGCTGCCGAACTCGCCGGAGAGCTCGGCCAGCGCCTGCTCGGCGCGCGCGACCGGATCGTCCTTCGGGTCGAACGGTTCCTTCGACACGGCCTTGCGCAGCTTGTTCTCCGGCACGATCACCTCGTGATCGCCGAACGTCTTGACTGCGGCCGTATTCTTGGCGGGAGCCATGCGCGGGTGTTCCTTCAGCCCTGGGTCCGGATCTTGTCCAGCAGTGGCGCTTGACGGATGACGTCGGCCTTCACGCTGCCCTTGCGGCGCTCGGGACCGATGTAACTCGGGTTAGTGAGCCGCCGCCGGTCGGGACCGAAATAGGTCTCGGTCTTGATGAACGGCCGCGGATTGGCGACGACGTTGACGATGCGTTCGTAGAGCGCCTTCGCCGAGATCGGCTTGGCGAGAAATTCGGTGACGCCGGCGTCGCGCGCGGCGACCACGCGCCGCTTCTCGGAGTGGCCGGTCAGCATGATGATCGAGACGTAGGGGTTGGCGTTCGCGCCGGGCTGACGGATCATCTGCGTCAGCTCGAGACCGTCGAAGATCGGCATCGCCCAGTCGACGATCATGATGTCGGGGACGTAGTGCGTGAAGGCTTCGAGGCCGGAGGCGCCGTCTTCCGCCTCATAGACCTCGCGGGCACCGAAACCGTGCAGCAGCGTGCGCAGGATGCGGCGCATGTGCGCGTTGTCGTCGATGACGAGGAAGCGCAGACGGTTGAATTCGATGCGGACCATGGTGCCCCCGGCACCGGGCCGAACCGCCCGATTCCGTCCATGAAAACTAGCGGCGTCCCCTTAAGGGAAGGTTTAGAGTCGTGACGGCGCCCGGCCGCCGGGCGCGAATACGGCCCGGAACGGGCATTTTGCTCTGGACCAAGCCATTGGCGGCGGTCATTTTTGTCGGGGACGCGGGCCAACCGCGCCGGCGGATTCGGACAAGGCTTGTGGGGGATACGACATGAAAACGATCCTGATCCCGACCGAGGACCACGACACCATGCCGGCGGTGCTGAAAACCGCGCGGCTCGTCGCCCAGACCTTCGACAGCTACATGGAAGGGTTCGCGATCAGACCGGCCGTCGGAACATACGTAACAGTCGAGCCGGTGAGCAGCCTGGCCATCTCCGGGGCCTTCGACGAGGACACGGCGCGCGAGGCGCAGGCCGCCTTCGAGAAGTTCATGACCGAGAACGGCGTGCCGCGGGCGGGCGAGGGGAACGCCTTCTCATGGGCGTGGCCGCGTACCGAGGCGGCGGACGATGCCTCGCTCGGCAGCCTCGGCCGCGTCTTCGACCTCATCATGCTCGGCCGTCCGGGCCGCGACGTCGAGAACCCGCGCATGCCGCCGCTCGAGGCGGCGCTGTTCGAGAGCGGCAAGCCGGTCCTGATCGTGCCGAAGACGGCGCCGGCCACTCTCGGCCGCAACATCCTGATCGCCTGGAACGGCTCGACGGAACAGGCGCACACCAACGCCTTCGCCATGCCCTTCCTCGAGCGCGCCGAAAAGGTGACGGTGCTCGCCTCGGAGGGCCATATCGGCGATGGCCCCGGCGCCGAGCAGGCAGCCCTGCATTTGCGCAGGAACGGTGTGAAAGCAACGGCATTGACGGTGAAGACCGGGGACCGTACGACCGGCGAAGTGATCCTCGACCATGCGGCGTCGCTGGGCTGCGATCTTCTGGTGAAGAGCGCGTACACGCAGAGCCGCCTGCGGCAGATGATCTTCGGCGGGGCGACACGTCACATCCTCGCGCACGCGACACTCCCCGTGCTGATGGCGCACTGAGCGGGGATACGCGCCGCGCCTTACCTGTTGGGCTTCTCCAATTGGCGAATGGGCTTGATCAGAAGGATGGCGCCGCGGTCCCGGCGAAGCATCCGTCCTTCCTCGCGGTATTCCCCTCGATCATGCTGCCGATGTTCCTGGCGGTGGTCGACCAGACCATCGTCGCGACGGCGCTGCCGGCCATCGCCGCGGCGACCGGCGAGGTCGAGCGCGCTTCCTGGATCGTCGTCGGCTACCTGATTGCGACCACGGTCGCGGCGCCGATCTATGGCCGGCTCGGCGACTCGTTCGGCCGCAAGCGCATCATGTTCGTCGCGCTCACCGTGTTCATGATCGCGTCGGTGCTGTGCGCGGCTTCGCCGACTATCCTCACGCTCACGCTTGCGCGCGTCCTTCAAGGGCTCGGCGGCGGCGGGTTGATGACGCTGTCGCAGGCGCTCGTCGGCGAGACCATCCCGCCGCGCGAGCGCGCGCGCTATCAGGGCTACCTCGCCGCGGTCGCCGTCTGCGCCAATACGTTCGGCCCGGTCGCGGGCGGCTACCTGACCGAGCATTTCGGCTGGCAGTCGATCTTCCTCGTCAACCTGCCGATCGGCGTCGGCGCCATGTTTCTGGCGACGCGGCTGCCGCCGCCGCGCGGCGACCGCCTGAAGTGGAAGTCGGACACCGGCGGGCTGACCTATTTCGCGATTTTCGTCGCCACGACCTTGCTCGCGCTCGAGCAGGTCCAGCACGTTGATGCCGCGCAACTCCCGACCGGCGGCGCGTTGCTCCTCGTTGGCGTGATCGCGCTGATCCTGCTCGTGCGCCACGAGAACCGCGCCGACTCGCCGCTCATCCCGCTGAAGCTCCTTCGCATGCCGGAGATCTGGCACAGCGACGCGATGGCGGTGTGCCACGGCGCGGCGCTGGTCTCGCTCATCACCTTCATGCCGGTCTTTCTCGAAGTGGTGCGTGGCGCATCGCCCTCCGAAACGGGCCTGCTGCTGGTGCCGCTGACCATCGGCATCGGTACCGGCTCGCTGCTCACGGGGAGACTCGTGAGCCGTACAGGACATTTGACGATCTTTCCGGTCGGCGGACTCATCCTCGCGACCGTAACGCTGCTCGTGCTGGCGATCTGGGCGCCGCAACTGAGCAACGTCTCGATCTCGATCATCCTGCTTCTGAACGGCCTGTTCATGGGGCCGGTGATGGGCGTGGTGCAGGTGATCGTGCAGAACGCCGCCGGCGGACAGCGCCTCGGCGAGGCAGCCGCGTCGGTGCAGTTCTCGCGCTCGATGGGCGCCGCCTTTGGCACGGCGCTGGTCGGAACCGTGCTGTTTGCCTATCTCGCGCTCAGCAATCCGGAGGCGGCGCGCGTCTTCGCTGCGATGGTGCAGCATCTCGGCGGCGGCGCGAAGGCGATCTCGCCGGCCGAGCTCAGCGCGGTACACGGCGACATTGTCGCGGCCTTCCGCGCCGCCTTCCTTCTGATCGGCGTGTTCACGACGACGGGGTGCGTGCTGGCCTGGACCAATCCGCAGCGGCGAATCTAGTCGCGCAGTAGCGCCGCCAGGACGCGCTCGCGCGTCAAGGGCAGGTCGCGGATGCGGGCGCCGAGCGCGTGCGAGACCGCGTTGCCGATCGCCGCGGCGGTCGGGCCGGCGGTCGCTTCGCCGACGCCGAGCGGAACGGGATCGCGCGTGTTGATCAATTCGATGTCGATCTCCGGCACCTCGGAGAATTTCAGCACCGGGTAGGTTTCCCAGTCGAAGGAGGCGACGCCGTCGTCGAAACGGACCTGCTCCTTCAGGACCCAGCTCGCCGACTGGATGATGCCGCCTTCGAGCTGGTTGATGGCGCCGTCCGGATTGACGACGAGCCCGGCGTCCGTTGCGCACCAGACGCGGCGCAAACTGATTTCCTCGCCGGCGTCCAGTTCGACGACCACTGCGGAATAGGCGGCCTTGTTCTTGTAGCGCGCAAAGGCGAAGCCGCGGCCGATGCCGGTTCCGGAAGGTGCATTCGCATTCCAGTTCGCCATCGCGGCCGCCTTCTCGATGACGGCACGGGCGCGGCGGTCGGACGTGATCGAGAGCCTGTAATCGACAGGGTCACGGCCGGCGCGTTCGGCGAGCTCGTCGATGGCGCATTCGAGCGCGAACACGTTCGGCATGGCGCCGAGGCCGCGCAGCGACGATACGCGCACCGGCGTCTCGGTGACCAGGTGCTGGAGGATGCGCTTTTGCGGAATGTCGTAGAGCGGCTCGGCATTGCGCGTGGCGCCGCCGCCGTTCGCTTCAGGCACATCGCCCGGCGGTGGATCGGGCGGATGTTCGGGCAGGGCGTAGGCGCCGAGCAGATTGGCGCCGCTGCCGGGCCGGCCATTGTGCGTGCCGCTCCATATCTCGGCCGTCCAGTCGGACGGCTTGCCGTCGGCGTCGAGCAGCGCGTGAACCTTGACGACCATCGCGCTGGTCTTCGGCTCGTAGACGAACTCCTCTTCGCGGCGCCAGCGCACACGGACGGGGACGCCGGGCGTCTGCATGGCGATGATGGCGGCGTCGGCGGCGGCGTCGTCGGCACCGTTATGGCCGTAGCAGCCCGAACTCTGAACGTGTTGCACCGTGATCTGTTCGGGCGCCAGCTTGAGCGTGCGCGCCAGCGCGCCGCGTAAGGGGAATACGCCCTGGCAATGCGTCCAGACGGTGAGGCGACCGTCCTTGTAGATCGCCAAGCCGCAGGACGGCGAGATCGAGGCATGCGCGAGATAGCCGCGCGAATAGGTGGCTTCGAAGCGCTCCTTGCCCTGGGTTTCGGCCTCCGGGGCGCCGTACCTGATGTCGACCATGGGGCGCTGCACGAGCCAGGTCGCCTCCTGCTGCGAGGCCGCAGGTTGCTCGACATTGGCCCAGCGCACGGCATTGAGCGCTGCGATCGCGGCGCGCTCGACCGCGCTCTCGTCGTCGCCGACGATGGCGAGGAAATTGCCGTTGCGCACGAATTCGACCGGCGCCTTCGCCGCACGCTTGATCGCCACCTCGTCGATCGTCTCGATTGCGGCGTGACGGGCCGGCTGGCGCACGACGCGTGCGTGGCGCATGCCGGGCAACCGCATGTCGTGGATGAAGGCCGGCGCGCCGAAGATTTTGTCGGGCAGGTCGAGCCGTGCGGTGCTCGTGCCGACCGTCTGCAAGTCCGCCATCGGCTTGGCCGCGCCGGCGCCGCTCGCATCGACTGCGAGGTTCACATGCGACGCCAAAGTCCAATAGTTTTCGCTGGTCGCCGCGCCGCCGCGCAGGATCGCGCCATCGCGCACGCTCAACTCATCGGCATCGCACGCAAGTTTCTGCGCCGCCGCCGCCACGAACAGCGCGCGCGCATCGGCACAGGCCTGGCGCAGCGCCATGGCGCCGAATTGGATCGACTGGCTGCCGGCCGTATAGCCTTCATTCGCCGTCATCGCAGTGTCGCCGGAATGCACGGTGATGCGGGCAAGCGACACATCCAGTTCGTCGGCGGCGATCTGCGCCATCGCCGTCAAGACGCCCTGACCGAGTTCGACACGGCCGGTGAGCACCGTCACCTTGCCCGCCGCGGGAAATGCGAGCCAGCGGTCGAGCCGGGGATTGTCCTTGAGCGGGCCAGGGAGGGGGGCGTTCATCGGCCGGCTCCCGCGCGCATCGCCGCGGCGGCCTTCTCGACCGCGCGCAGGATGCGGTTATGCGAGCCGCAGCGGCAGATATTGCCGTCGAGCGCGGCGGCGATCTCGGCGCGCGTCGGCGACGGGTTGTCGTCGAGCAGCGCCTTGGCCGAGACGATGATGCCGGAGAGGCAATAGCCGCATTGCCCGGCCTGCTCGTCGAGGAACGCCTGCTGCAACGGATGCGGCTGTTCTTTCGTGCCGAGCCCTTCGATCGTGACGACCGACTTGCC
>JBQCFB010000222.1:0-24199 GCA_051959715.1 Pseudolabrys sp. | reverse complement strand
CGGTAGAGGGTCCGATCGGCAATGGCGAGATGAAACAGCTCGGTGTAGTCGAAGGCAGTGACGTCGAACGCTTCCGCGTCCGCGATCTCCTCGAAGGCCTTCGACAGGTCATCGGTCATGCCGCCGAGATGCGTCACGGCCTGCGCATGACACGCCGCCAGCGTCTTCAGCGGATGCGCACTGCGCGGCAATTCTTCGAGCGGCTTGAGCGCGGCACGGAGTTGGCCGATCAGCGCGGCGGCGGCGTCGAGCTCGGCGCCGGTCAGCTTGAGACGCGGATCGGAGTGGTGCAGCTCGCTGTCTTCCTTGCTGCGGAAGCGTTCGATTTCATCGCGAATATCGGCGAGCGCCGCCGCGAGTCCCGCCGTGCCCGGCGCCGGGCGCGGGCCGCGCAGGATCGCGCGCTCGAGCGCGCTGACGGAATCGGCGCCGAACGGGCTGCGCGGGTGTTTCAACAAAGAGAGCAGCGGGACCGGCGCGCATTCCTCGCGCGCGGTCTCGGCGACCAGCCGCGCAAACACGCCGTCCGGCGTATCGGCGAGCGACCTGCCGCGCGAATCGTCGACCGGCACGTTCCATCGCGCCAGCAGCGCCACGACGCGACGACCGAGCGCGACATCCGGCGTCACCAGAGCCGCGGTCTCGCTTTCGCATTCGGCGGTTTGACGCAGCGCCACCGCGATGGCGAGCGCCTCCTCCTCGGCATTGGCGGCCTCGACGATCGCAAGGTCGCGCATCGCGGCGTCGGCGCGCGCGGCGAAGGCGGCATCGGCCGGCAGCTTGCGCCAGTTCTCGCTCACCAGTGCCGGGCGCAGCGCTTCCGATGTGACGCGCTCGCGGCCATGCGGCGCCGGTGCGCCGAGCGTGACGATATCGGCGCGCAGGATGCCGATGCGCTTGATGAGCGACGCCAGCGCGAACTGCGGATGGCCGTGCGCCGCGTCGGATTCGGCCAGAATGGCGTCCCAGCTCGCATTGTCGAGATCGGTGTCGAGGCCCGGCAGCACGATCGCGCCGTGCGGCAGTTTGGCGATGGTGGCGAGCAGGGTCGCGGTCGCCGGAATCGAACCGGTCGAGCCGGCGGCGATGATCGGGTCCTTGCTGTTGGCGAGCCGCTCGGTCTCGGCCTTGATCAGCAGGTCGCGGCGCTCAGCCGGTTCGATGGCGCCGCGGGCCGCGAGGATCGCCGGCCATTGCGCGCGGATGAACTTGAGGAAGCCGAGCGTCAGGTCCCAATAGCGGTCGTGTTCGTCCGGCACCAGGTCGTCGAGCCGCTCCCACGGCACCTGCCGCGTCGTCATGTCGTCCATCAGCCGCGCCAGATCCTGCGCCAGCTTGAACGCGGTGACGGGATTGTTGGCGATCAGCGGCGTCACGCCGCGCTGCTTCGGTGCGATGGTGTGCGCCCAGCGCAGGATCAGCGCCGACAGCGGCATCGTGCGCGCCAGCCCGCTGATGGCGTCGGGGATGAGCAGCGCCGCTTCCGCCAGCTCCGCGGTCGCGGCCTCGGCGAAGGCGATCTCGTCCTCGTCGATGTCGCCGAGCGGCACGAGGCGCGGCAGGATCGCCGCATCCGTGCCGAGCCGGTCGAGGAAAACGTCGCGGGCGAGCCGGCAGGCGCGCCGCGTCGGCAGGTAGATGGTCGCGCGCGCGAGTTCGAGCGGATCGCTGCTCGCCGGGAAGCCGGGCACGAGCGTGCCGGCGCGCAGCGCGTCGATCAGCACCGTCAGGAACGGCGCCGAGGCGGGGATGGTGAAAACATTGGCGCGACTCGCCGGCATGCGCGCGAGCATATACCAGCGCGCGAGTTAGGAAGCGCTCTTGCGGATCGCGGCTTCCGCTTCGCCGACCGCCTCGGGCGTACCCACATGCATCCACAGGCCTTCGAGGCGCAGCCCGTGCAGGCGGCCGGCTTCCGCGGCGCGGTCGAACAGGTCGGTCAGCGAGAACTCGCCCTGCGGCGCGCCCTTGAACATTGCGGGGGAGAGGATGGCCGCGCCGGCATAGACGAAGGGAGCGACCTCGCGCTCGGCGCGGCGGGCGAGGCGGCCGTCCGGATTCATCGCGAAGTCGCCGCGCCCCGCATAGCCGATCGAGCCGGTGGTAGGCGCGAGCAGCAGCAGCGCGTCCATGCTCGCGGCATCGAAGGTCGCGGCGAGGCGGGTCAGGTTGGGCGTGACGCCGTCGATCCAGATCGTGTCGCTGTTGATGTGGAAGAACGGCGCAGACCCGATCGCGGGCAGCGCCTTGACCACGCCGCCGCCGGTGCCGAGCAGGAGGCCGCGCTCGTCCGAAATGGTCACGCGCGGTTTCGTGCGCGACGCGGTGTGCGCGATGATCTGCTCGGCAAGATAGTGCACGTTGACGATGGCGCGTTCGACGCCCGCATCGGCGAGCCGGTCGAGGACGTGGTCGAGCAGCGGCTTGCCGGCGACGGCGATCAAAGGCTTCGGCGTCGTGTCGGTCAGCGGCCGCATGCGCGTCCCGAGACCGGCGGCGAGCACCATCGCCGTGCGCGGATGTGATGCCATTCGTTCAGGTCCTCAGCGCCGGTACGTGCACACGATACCAGCTTTGCAGCGTCTCCAGCGCCGGATGCGCGAGCGCGCGGCGCAAGTACGCCCATACGCGCGGCATGTGACGGAGATATTGCGGCTTGTGGTCGCGCTTTTCGAGCCGCGCGAAGATGCCGAGGATCTTGGAGGCGCGCTGCGCCGCCATCGTCGCGTAGAGCTGCGCGAAATGCGCGGCGTCGAACGACGGATCGGCGGCGTGCCGCGCGCGCGAGTAGCGCGACAAGAGCGCGATCTCGAGATGCTCGGGCACGTCGACGCGCGCGTCCTGCAATAGCGAGGCGACGTCGTAGGCGGCGGGCCCCATCACCGCGTCCTGGAAGTCGAGCAGGCCGACGCGGGCGACGCCCTCGCGCTGCGGCAGCCACAGCAGGTTCGGCGAATGATAGTCGCGCAGCACCCAGGTCGCGGGCGCCTCCAGCGCCGGCGTCAGCGCCGCGTGCCAGTGCCGGATGAAGTTCTCGCGCGCGCCGCCGGAGATCGTGGCGTTGAACTTCGGCAGGTACCAGTCGAGCAGCAGCTCGGCCTCGATCAGAAGCGCGTCCATGTCGTAGCCGGGCAATTGATAATCGAGCCCGGCCTCGACCGGCAGCATGTCCGGCAGGTCGAGGCCGTGCAGCGCGGCGAGCACGTCGGCCGCGGCGGCGTAGCGCTCCTCGATCGGCGCCGGCGGATCGCCCTTGACGACGAGCGCGTCGCCGAGGTCCTCGAGCACGATCAGCCCGGCCTCGCGGTCGGCGGCGAAGATCTTCGGGCCGGAGAAGCCGCGCTCGGTCAGCCCGCGCGCCATGGCGACGAACGGCGTGACGGTTTCGGCAAGATGCGCGATGGCGCTGTAGGGCTTGCCGTCGCGCACCGGCGGGCCGTCCGGCCGGCGCGGCGAGTTCATGAAGATGTAGGACGTGTCGCCCTGCGTCAGTCGCTCGTAGGAGCGCGTCGAGGCGTCGCCCTGGATGCGGCGGCGCGCCGCGCCGGCAAAGCCGCTCGCTTCGAGGAAGGCGCGCATCTTCGCCATGCGCTCGGCGCGCGCCGCAAAGACTCCGAAGCCGGTGACGCGGACATGCCGGACGCTCGGGCCCCGCTCCGGCGCCAGCGTCAGCGCCACGTCGAGCCGGTCCGGCGGCAGGCTCGCCGCGGCGCGGTCCGGCCATTCGAGCAGGGTCACCGCGCCCTCGCGCAGTTCGTCGAAGCCGAGCTCGGCGAGCTCGTCGGCATTGCCGATGCGATAGAGGTCGGCGTGCAGCAGCCGGAAGCGCGGCAGGTCGTACGCCTGCATCAGCGTGAAGGTCGGGCTCGGCACCTCGATCGTCTCGTCGCCGGCGGCGTGACGGATGAAGGCGCGGGCGAAGGTGCTTTTGCCGGCGCCGAGGTCACCCGAAAGCGTGATGAGGTCGCCGGGCTCGGTCAGCGCGGCAATGTCGAGCGTCAGGCGCCGCGTCGCGGCCTCGTCCGGAAGCAGGGCCGTGAAGCTGTAGCCGCCAGAGCTTGTCGCCGACATCGAATCATCCGCGGTTGACGCGGCTTTTATAGACGGCGGCCTGCTGCGGAACCAGCGCCGCTGCGTCACCGTGGTGACGGAGGAACCTAGATCAGGTGCCCAAGTTGTCAGCAGCGACAACCCAACTGAGGGGCGTTCCGTGACTGATATCTATCGAACAGAAACCGCAGCCGCCATGCTCGCCGAGCCCGAACCGCACGCCATTTCCTGGCGCGCGATCGTCGCCGGTGGCTTCGCGGCCGCAGCATTGACGCTGACGCTCATCGCCTTTGGCGCTGCCGTCGGCTTCTCCTCCGTCTCGCCGTGGTCGAATTCCGGCGTATCGGCGGGCACATTCAAGGTGGCTTCAGGCATCTACCTCGTCGTCGTGGCGCTCCTGTCGTCGACGGTCGGCGGCTACATCGCCGGGCGTCTGCGCACGCGCTGGACCGGCCTGAAGACGTATGAAGTGCAATTCCGCGACACCGCGCACGGCTTCCTCGCCTGGGCCTTCGCCACGGTGATGGGCGCGGCGATCCTCGGCACCTCGGCGACCTATCTCGCCGGCGGCATCGCGCAGGCCACGACCGGCCGCAACGATCCCGCGTCGTCGCCGACGGCCTATTACGTCGACATGATGTTCCGTCCGGCCGCGAATGCGCGCGCTCCGGGCGGCGCCGGCGCCGCCGCGGAAGGTTTTGCGGCGAACCGCGAGGCGCAGGCCGTGTTCACCCACGACATGGCGACGAAGGGCGATTGGCCGTCGGCCGATCGTACATTCCTCGCCCAGCTCGTTTCGGCGCGCACCGGCCTGGCCGGCGCGGATGCCGAGAAGCGGGTGAACGACACGATCGGCATCGCCAAGGCCGACGCAGACCGCGCCCGCAAGGCCGCGGCCTCGCTGTCGATCTGGCTGACGATCTCGATGTTCGTCGGCGCCTTCGCCGCCAGCCTCGCCGCCATCGAAGGCGGGCAGCTGCGCGACGGGCGCTGGAAAGGCGTCATCGGCACCCGCGCTTATCGCGAACAACAGGCACTCTAGGAGGCGAACATGGGACTCATTCTGCTGTGGCTGCTCGGAATCCCGATCCCGCTGCTGATCCTCATCGCGCTGCTCGCGCGCTGATCAGGACCTGACGCGAACGCGCATGGCCGGGCTCGTCCCGGCCATGTGTGCTTTCAGACCAGCGGCACCGTCATCGGATTGTACGAGTAGAGCCACTTGTTGCGGTCGGCGCCCTCGTTGCGCTTGGCGAACTCGGCGCGGATCGCTTCTTCGGTCTCGAGATGGAACAGGCGGCGGTTGGCCGTCGATTGCAGCACAACGCGTGACGTGCGCTCGATGCGGTTGCGCTGGTAGAGCTGCAACGCCTTCGTCACGTCGCTCTCCTGCCGCAGCGCGCGCATCAGCACCGCCCCGTCCTCGATCGCCATCACCGCGCCCTGCGCCAAGTAGGGCAGAGTCGCATGCGCGGAATCACCGAGCAGGGTGACGCGCGCGGTGCTCCAGTTGTCGATCGGCAGGCGGTTGTGCAGCGACCAGCGATAGCACTGGTCCTTGTCGGCGGCGTCGATGATGGCCTGGATGGCCGGGTGCCAGCCGCCGAAATCGGTCTTCAGCTGCTCCCAGGGCAGCTTCACAGTCCACGATTCCTCGAGCACGTCGTCGGTCTCGTGCAGGCCGACGAAATTCATCAGCGCGCCGCCGCGCACGTAATAGCAGACGGCGTGTCCGCCCGGCCCCATGAACACCGACATCACCGGCTCGAGGAACGGCTTCGGCAGCCGCTCGATCGGCACCGTGATGCGCCAGGCGGCGTCGCCCGTGTAGTTCGCCGGCACCTCGCCGACGATCTGGCGCCGCACGGCCGACTTGAGGCCGTCGGCGCCGATGAGGATGTCGCCGCGCGCGCTGGTGCCGTCGCCGAAGTGCAGCGTGACGCCGTCCGCGTCCTCGGTGAAGCCGGTGGCGCGCTTGCCGAGCCTGACGACGTCGGGCTTCAGCGACAGCGCCTTCTCGACGAGGATGGCGTGGAAGTCGGCGCGGTGCAGTTGCGTGTACGGCGCGCCGTGCATGCGCTCGTGCTCTTCCGATAGGGCGAAGCGCTGGATCTCCTCGCCGGTGTCGTGCAGGCGGAACACGTAGGCCCCGGGGTGCACGCCGACCTTGCGGATTGCGGCTTCGAGGCCGAGATGGCGCAGCGCGTGCATGGCGTTGGCGCTGATCTGGATACCCGCGCCGATCTCCTCGAGCTTCGGCGCCTGCTCGTAGACCTCGACCTCGTGGCCGTCCTGCATCAGGAAGGAGGCTGCGGCGAGCCCGCCGAGCCCGGCGCCGGCGATCAGGACCTTGTGCTGCGTCACGTCTTCATTCCCCCACGGCGGCCGCGCCGCCGCGGCGGCAAGATTCCTTTTATCGGCGCGCGGATCAAGCGGGGCCGCTCGATGTCTCGAGGTCCGGCCGTCCGCGGCGCAGCGCGCCTTGACAAGGATGGGGGCGACCACTGCGATACCGCGCGCCACATCCTCGTCACGTTTCGCCCACTTCAGCGTCGCGGTTCCGCGCCGTGCGCCACGCTCCCGTCACGCTTCGCGCAACAGCGGGGCAAATCGGAACGTCGTTTTACGCATCGGCGTTTGCTGCGTGGAGTTGGGATTTGGACCTGACAAAGGAGGCGCAAATGCGCAAAGCACTTTTGGCACTGCCGATCATTGCCGCGGCCGGGTTTGCCGCTCCGGCGATGGCGTATGATGGTTACTGGAATGGCCCGCACGGATATCCGCCGGCCGCGGGGGTTGTCGCCGGCGCTGCAGCCGGCACGACTGTCGCGCTCGGCGCGTATAACGGCTGGTGGGCCGGCGCGGCGCTGCCCGCCACGGCCGCAGGCTCGGCCGTCGTCGGCGGCGTGGCCGGTGTGGGCGCGCTCGCCACGGTCGACGCGGTGTTCAATCCGTGCGCCGGCTTCCACGCGCTGTTCGACGAAAGCCACGGCCAGTGCGTGAACGGCCAGTATGTCGGCCCGCGCGGCGCGCGCGTCGCCTACGAGACCGGGCCGGCCGTTGCGCCGCCTGCGGTCGAGTACAGGCACGTGCGCCGGCATCATCGGCACCACGAGCGCCGCTGAACGGTGATGAAGTGAGAGAACAAGGCCGGGTTCGCCCGGCCTTGTTTTTTATGTGTCGGGGGTCAGCGCCGCCTTCCGCCCCCGCTCACTCGCATGGGCCGAGCGCGGGCGAACGCTATTTCTGCTGCAGCCGGCTGATGTATTCGACGAGCGACAGGATTCTCGCTCTGACGAAGGCGTCTTGATTGATGCCAGGGGGAAGATTCCAATCCGCTGCCTCGCGGGTGTAAACGTCGCCCCACACCGGCATGTCCCGAGGCCCATGTGCCGCGACCGTCTCGCGACCGTCGATGACCTCGTAGGTTCGCTTGAAGGGGAAGATGTCTTTGTTGTTCTTTTGCAGGACGCTCAGGTCCGCGACCTTCGTGCGAAGCATATTCGCCGACGGGCCGTCGCCTTTTCCCTGAAGCCCGTGGCAGAAAGCGCAGTGGCTGTTGAATTCCCGCTGCCCGATGTCGATGCCCTGTGCGCTCGCAGACGCAATGCAGAGTGAAAGCACCGCTGAAAGTCCGATTACTTTCTGAATTGAAGCCATGACAGCCTCCGCTCGGTGTGCCTCATGCAAATGATGGCGGAGTTGCTTTGCTTCAGCTTGATCCAGGTCAATCGCCGACCGGCCTGATGCAGCGCGGATAATTTTGCTCGGAGTTCACGTCGGCGTAGCGACGCACGATCGACGCCGTCGCAGGGTTGCGGTCCAGGCCTGTTGCAAGTTTGCCGAAGCGACTCGATCGGCCGGATGCGGTCGGCGGCCGTGTGTTAAGCCGCGGTCTGCGTGAGCTGCCGCGAGGCGGGGAAGACGCAGGACACGACCGTGCCCTCGCCGGGCGTCGATTCGATCGTCACACTGCCGCCGTGCAGTTCGACGAAGGAGCGCACCAGAGTCAGGCCGAGGCCGGGGCCGCGATGCTCAGAGCCGTGCGGGTCGGTCTCGAACCAGTCGAACACCTTGTCCCTCTGCTCCGGCGGGATGCCCGGGCCGCGATCGACGACGGTGAAGACGACCGCTTCCGCCCGGCGCTCGGCGGCGAGCGTCACCGTCTCGCCCGCCGGCGAGAAGCCGACGGCGTTCGACAACAGATTGAACAGCACCTGCCGCAGACGGCGATCGTCGGCGACGAAGCTGCCGATGTTCGCCGGCGTGCGGATGTCGAGGCGGATGTCGTTCTTGACCAGCCGGTCCTGCACGCCTTCCGCCGCCGCTTCCATGCAGGCGCGGATGTCGACCTCGCCGAGATTGAGCGTCATCGCGCCGGCGTCGATGGTGGCGAGATCGAGGATGTTGTTGATGATCGCCAAGAGCGCGTTGGTCGAGGTGGTGATGTAGCCGAGATATTCGCGCTGCTTGCCGGTGAGGTCGCCGAACGAGGCGTCGCCGAGCAGGTTGGCGAAGCCGATGATGTTGGTCAGCGGCGAGCGCAGCTCGTAGGAGACGTGGTGGACGAAGTCGATCTTGATCGCGTCCGCGGCCTCCAGCGCCTCGTTCTTCTCGCGCAGCGCGCGCTCGACGTTCACCGTGTCGGTCACGTCCTGGAAGGTGACGAGCGTCGCGCCGTCCGGTAGCGGCATGGTCGTCATGTCGATCATGGTGCCGTCGCGGCGCTCGATGCGGGCGGCGATCGGCTCGCGGGCGTCGATCGCGGTGACGGCGCCGCGCAGGTTGCGCCACACGGCGTTGTCGTCGTGCAGCGCCTGGCACCAGGCGGCGACGGATTCGACGTGCGGATGCTGGTCGAGCGCGTCCTGCGACAGCTTCCACATGCTCTGGAAGGCGGGATTGTGCAGGCGCACGCGGCCGTCCGGCCCGAACACCGCGACCGCTTCCGCCAGATTGTCGAGCGTCTCGCTCTGCACCTTGATCAGCGCGTCGTAGCGGCGGTGCAGATCGAGCCGCTCGGTGACGTCGTCGTACAGGTAAGTGACGCCGCCTTCCGGGTTCGGCGTGGTGACGACGCGCAGCGCGCGGCCGTCGGGCAGGTGCCACATGTGCTCCTGTGGCTCGACGGCGCGATAGGCTTCGTAAAGCTCCTGCTTCCAGGAGCGGAAATCCTGCTGCTCGGGCAGCTTGTGGCCGGCGCGCAGAAGGTCGAGCACGGCGGCGTCGGTCGGCGTCTGGTCGAGAAAGCCGCCTTCGAGGTCGAACAGCGCGCGGAAGGCGTTGTTGTAGAAGGTCAGCTTGCGGTCGACGTTGAAGATGGCGACGCCGGTGGCGAGCTGGTCGAGCACGCGGCGGTGCGCCTCGATCATGCGCGACACTTCCGAGCGCATGGTCTGCGCCTCGGTGCGGTCGATCGCCATGCCGGCGCTGCCGTCGGCGGTCGGCACATCGACGACGTCGAACATGCGGCGTTCGCCGCGCACGATCGCCGGCAGGCGGCCGGAATAGGCTTCGGCGGCGGTGCGCGCGCGCTCGACCTCGCCGCGGCCGGCGCGGTCGAGCAATTCGATCTCGCGCGCGACGGCGTCGCCGGCGTCGCCCGCCTCGACCGCCTGCGCATAGGCGGAATTGACGAAGATGAGACGGCCGTCGCGGTCGCGCGCCCAGGCCGGCGCCGGCAGCGAGTCGATCAAGCCGCGCATCAGCGCGAGATCGCCCTTGAGCCGTTCGTCGCTCGCCTTCATGTCCATCAGTTCGCGCGCAATGCCGCTGACGTCGCGCAGCCGCAGGATGGCGCTGCCGCCGATCGCGCGGCCCTCGGCCTCGACCGGATGGCCGGCGCGCGTCGTCAGCGTCATGACGAAGCCGCGGCCGTCGGCGCGCAGGGTCTCGACCGCGCGCTCGATCTCCTGCGCGTGCGCCGCGTCGAGCCACGCACCGAAGGCGAGCACGCGTTGCGGCGCGCCGCCGGACACGATCAGGTCGGTGTCGCCGAGAATTTCCGGACTGTCGGCGCCGGCGGCCCAGGCGACCAGCACCTGCGGCTCGGCCATGAGCAGCGCCTTGAGGCGGTCGCGCTCGGCGTGGAGCGCGCCGACTTCCTCGCGCGTGAGACTGGCCGCGTCGCCGGCATTGCGCCGCGTGCGTAGGAGCACGATCACCGCCAGCACGCTGAAGACCAGCAGGCCGAGCGTGAGCGTCAGGGTGGCGAGCTCCTGCTGGCCGCGCGCGGTCACGTCGGCCGCGAGCGCGTCGAAGGCGTGCACCGGCGCAGCCTGCGCCGGCCCGCTCATCATGCCTTGTGCGACGGTGAGACAGGCTGCAAGGAATCCGCCCCGCCACGGACGAGAACGCAGCCTCACGTTCGCCGTCCGGATCGACTCCGGCATTCCTGATGGCCCCGATTTGCGAGCGATGTCCGCCACATCGCAACGCGAATCAGGCGACTTTAACCGCTTCGGGAATCCTGCCGAAAGAGTCCAGATCGTGAACGTGCGCGATGCGTGTCCTGCCGGCCTCAGATCGGCGCCGGTCAGGCCGGACGGGGCGCGCGCCTGACCATGTCGGCGACGGTGATCTGCCGCAGCGCGGTCGAGAACGAGAGCTCGGCGCTCTCGAGCGCGGGCCGCACGACGGCGTTCACGAGGTCGGAGGCCAGCGCCGGCTCTTCCGCTTCCTCGGCGCTGCCGGCCGCGGTGAGGATGTCCTCGGCCGTGACCATGCCCTGGTCGCGCGCCATCTCGTAACCACCCTGGGGCCCGCGAATGCCCCTGAGGATGCCGTTGCGGACCAGCGCCTGGAGCACCGGCTCGAGGTGCCGCGGTGGCAGGGCGTGGCGGGCCGCCAGCGCCTTGGCCGAGACGGGCCGTGCGCCGGAATGCAGCGCCACGTCGATGACGGCGGCGATGGCAAGGAGACCCTTGCGGGAGATCAGCGGCATGGAAGCGGGACCAGTGGTCGTACGGTGCCGCGGTACTAATTTAAGCATCGTGGATCGTCCAGCAAAACGGCGTAAATTCGCGCGTTCAGCCGCCAGTTGACCCGAATCCGCCGGCTCCGCGTTGAGTTATGTCAAGTGAGGCTGCGGCGGTGAGCCGCGCCCGCGCCACCCGCGAAACCACCATCTGGGCGATGCGCATGCCGCGCTCGATCGCCACCGGCGCCTGCCCGAGGTTGATGAGCAGGACCTGGACCTCGCCGCGGTAGTCCGCGTCGATCGTGCCGGGCGAATTGAGCACGGTCACGCCCTGCTTCACAGCCAGCCCGGAGCGCGGCCGCACCTGGGCCTCGCAGTCCGGCGGCAGCGCGATGGCGATGCCGGTCGGCACCAGAGCCCGCGCGCCGGGCGCGAGCGTCAGCGGCCGGTCGGCCGGCACCGCGGCGAGCAGATCGAGCCCGGCCGCATGCGCGGTCTGGTAGGCGGGCAGGGGCAGGTCCGCCCCGTGCGGCAGTTGCAGGACCCTGACGTCGACCTCGCTCATCGTTTCGTCTCCGCGAGCGCTGCGGCGACGCGCTCGATCAGCGTCGCCGCCACCGCCTCTTTCGACTGCGGCGGCCAGGCTTCGACGCCCGACGCGCGCACCAATTGGATTGTGTTCGTGTCGCCACCCATGATGCCGGTGGCGGGCGATACGTCGTTGGCGAGGATCCAGTCGCAGCCCTTGCGCGCGAGCTTGTCGCGCGCATTGGCGACGACGTTCTCGGTCTCGGCGGCGAAGCCGATGACGAGCGGTGGCCGCTCGGCCTTGCGATGCGCAATGGTCGAGAGGATGTCGGGATTTTCCGTCAGCGCCAGTTCGGGCGTGACGGCGCCGGGCTTCTTCTTGATCTTCTGCTCGCCGGCATTGGCGACACGCCAGTCGGCGACCGCGGCGGCGAAGATCGCGACGTCGGCGGGCAGCGAAGTCTCGACGGCCTTGAGCATGTCGCGCGCGGATTCGACGTGGATCACCGTGACGCCGGCCGGATCGGGAAGCGTCACCGGGCCGCTCACCAGCGTCACGTCCGCGCCGGCTGCTGCGGCTGCGGCGGCAATGGCGTGGCCCTGCTTGCCCGAGGAACGGTTGGCGATGTAGCGCACCGGATCGATCGGCTCGTGCGTCGGGCCCGAGGTGATCAGCACGCGCTTGCCTTTGAGCGGCTGCGTCTGCGGCTTTGCGAGGCGCAGCGCGGCTTCGGCGATCTCGGTCGGTTCGGCCATGCGCCCGCGTCCGCGCTCGCCGGCTTCCGCCATGTCGCCTTCGTTCGGTCCGACGAGCGCCAGGCCGTCGGCCACGAGCTGTTTCAAATTGCGCTGCGTCGCCGTGTTCGCCCACATCGCCGTATTCATCGCAGGGGCGAGAAGGATCTTCGCGCGCGTGGCGAGCAGCACGGCGGTGGCGAGATCGTCGGCATGGCCGCCGGCCATCTTCGCCATCAGGTCGGCCGTCGCCGGCGCGACGACGATAAGATCGGTGTCGCGCGCGAGCCGGATGTGGCCGACGTCGAACTCGCTCTTCGCGTCGAACAGGTCGGTGAAGACGTCGCCGCCGGCGAGCGCGCCCGCCGCAAGCGGCGTGACGAACTCCGTCGCGGCCTTCGTCAAAATGCAGCGCACGGCGGCGCCGCGCTCCTTCAGCCTGCGGATGAGGTCGAGCGACTTGTAGGCGGCGATGCCGCCGCCGATGATCAGCAGCACGCGCGGCGGCGCGCTCGCGGCTGTCAGCGCGCCTTTGGACGCCGGCGGCGCGAACTGCTCCAGCACTTCCTGCCCGGCGTCCTCGGCCGCCTCGCGCAGGATGGTGCGGACCTCGTCCTCCATGGAGCGGCCATGACGGGCGGCGCGCATGCGCAGCAGCGTCTTGAGCCGGTCGTCGAGCTGGCGGACGGTGAGCGAGGCCATCGGAAACCTCCGGACGGCCAGGAGACTAGCTCGAAAGTGATATCATTGCAATCAATGCAATCGTCTGTCCTGCCTCAGGCCAGGGTCCGGAGGGCCGCCCGCAGGTCGTTCGGCGAGTGCGGGTCGAGCTCCCGGTCGATCGCGTCGTGAGTCTCGATCCACAGCGGCAGCGCCCTGGCGAGCAGGGCGCGGCCGGCGGCGGTGAGCGATAGCCTGCGGCTGCGGCGGTCTTCCTTGTCGACGGCGACCTTGACCAGCCCGCGCCGCTCCAGCGGCTTCAGCGCAGCCGTCAGCGTCGTGCGGTCCATCGCCAGCACAGCCGCGACGTTGCCCAAAGTCGGCGGCTCCGGCCGGTTGAGCGACATCAGCAGCGAGAACTGTCCGCTGGTCACATCATAGGGCCGGAACACGTCATCGAAGCGCCGCGCCAGCGCACGCGCGGCGCGCTGCACGTGCAGGCACAGGCAGCGGTCGCGCACCATCAGGGTGACGGCATGCCCGAGTTCCGCCGATGCTGGCTTCCCGGGCGCGATGTTTGACATACGACAATTATGTTGATATCAACGTATTTGTCAAGATGACATCGGGGGCGGGCAGCGTGCCGTCCCCAGCAAACAGACGGGCCCGCGCCGCGGGTGCCCGCGCACAACGGGAGAAGCGACGATGAACATCCAGCCCTATCTGTTCTTCGATGGCCGCTGCGACGAGGCGATCAATTTCTACAAGAAGGCGCTCGGCGCCCAGGTCGAGATGCTGATGCGCTTCAAGGAAGCGCCGCCGCAGACGCCCGGCGAAGGCTGCAACGGTCCCATGCCCGACGGCGAGAAGGTGATGCACGCTTCGCTCAAGATCGGCGACGCGACGATCATGGCGTCGGACGGGATGGCGCAGGGCAAGCCCGAGTTCAAGGGCGTCTCGCTCTCGATCAACGCCAAGAACGACGCCGAGGCGAAACGCTACTTCGACGCGCTCAGCGACGGCGGCAAGGTGCAGCAGCCGCTGATGAAGACGTTCTTCGCGTCGAGCTTCGGCATGGTCGCCGACAAGTTCGGCGTCGGCTGGATGGTCGTCGCGATGCCGTAAGGCGTCCGCAAAACTCCATACTGCAAGGCCAACCGACAGGAGGACCGCGATGTCTGGACACACCGCGCTCACGCCGGCGAAGACGCTGGCCGAGAACTGCAGGGTCCGCATCCTCAACGAAAGCGAGGAGTATCGCCGCGCGCGCACCGCGCTGCTCGCCGAGGAAATCGAGTTGCGCCGTCACATCGAGCGCGTCGCCGAGATGCGGCGCGCGCTGCCGGCCGGCGCGCCGCTGAAGGACTATCGCTTCATCGGCGAGAACGGGCCGGTCAACCTCGAAGGCCTGTTCGGCGACAAGCAGTCGCTCGTCGTCTACACCTACATGTACGGCCCGCAGCGCGAGCGGCCGTGCCCGATGTGCACGTCGCTGCTCAGCTCGTGGGACGGCGAGGCGAACGACATCATGCAGCGCGTGGCGCTCGCGGTCGTCGCGCGTTCACCGATCGAGCGGCTGGTCGCGTTCAAGAAAGAACGCGGCTGGCGCGCGCTCAGGCTCTATTCCGATCCGAGCCAGGAGTTCTGCCGCGACTTCCATGCGGTCGGCGAGAAGGGCGAGGACTGGGCCGGACTGCACGTCTTCACCCGCCGCGACGGCACGATCCGCCACTTCTGGAGCGGCGAGATGGATTTCTCGACCGCCGATCCGGGGCAGGACCCGCGCGGCGCGCCCGATCTGATGCCGCTGTGGACCGTGCTCGACACCACGCCGGAAGGGCGCGATCCGGGCTGGTACCCGAAACTCGATTACGGGCGTTGAGAGGGACGGCACGGAAGGAGCGCACGCCATGATCACCATTTCCGCATTTCGCTGGGTTCCCGACCTCGCGCGCGGCCAGGTGCGCGACCTGCGCGTGCGCTGGGCGCTGGAGGAGGCGGGCCTGCCATACCGCGCGCGGCTCCTCGAACAGGGCGATCAGGACAAGCCCGACTACCGCGCCCTCCAGCCGTTCGGCCAGGTGCCGATCTTCGAGGAGGACGGCCTCACCTTGTTCGAGACCGGCGCCATCGTGCAGTACATCGGCGAGCGCAGCGAGGCGCTGCTGCCGAAGGATGCCGCGGCCCGTGCGCGCGCCATCCAGTGGATGTTCGCGGCGCTCAATTCGATCGAGCCGTTCGTCATGAACGTGGCGCTGATCGATATCTTCTACAAGAACGAGGATTGGGCGAAGCTGCGCCGGCCGGGCGCCGCCGCCTTCGTCGAAGGCCGGATTGCGGCGTTGTCGAAATCGCTCGGCGACAAGTCCTTCCTCGACGGTGACCGCTTCACCGCCGGCGACCTGATCATGTCGACCGTGCTGCGCATCTTCCATTACACAGACATCGTGACGAAGGACGCACGCCTTTCGGCCTATGTCGAGCGCTGCACGGCGCGCCCGGCGTTCAAGCGCGCGCTTGCCGCGCAGCTCGGCGATTTCCGCGACGCGGCATAGCGGCGCGGCTTCGGTACATCACGCAATCAGTGGAGGAAAAAAGGATGGCGATTGCCAAGCAGAAGATCTCGCCGTGCCTGTGGTTCGACGGCAAGGCGGACGAGGCTGCGAAGTTCTACGTCTCGATCTTCCCGAACTCGCGCATCGTTCACACCTCGCATTACGGCGAGGTCGGACAGGAGCAGCACGGTCAGAAGCCCGGCTCGGTGATGACCGTCGCCTTCGAGCTCGAGGGCCAGTCGTTCCTCGGCCTGAATGCCGGGCCGATGTTCAAGTTCACCGAGGCGGTGTCGTTCATCGTCTATTGCGAGTCGCAGGCGGAGGTCGACCGCTACTGGGATGCGCTGACGGTGGGCGGCGAGCCGGGCCCGTGCGGCTGGCTCAAGGACAGGTTCGGCCTGTCCTGGCAGGTCACGCCGACGAAGCTCCTGGAAATGGTCACCAGCAAGGACACGGCCAAGGCCGGCCGCGCCATGGCCGCGATGATGAAGATGAAGAAGATCGATATCGCCAAGATCGAAGCGGCCTACGAAGGGCGCGCCTGAGCCGCAGTAGAAGGCCTGTTGGAGCGATCGGCGCCTATCGATGTGCCCTCTCCCCTCGTGGGAGAGGGCCTGGATGGAGTTTAGACGCTTGATGATGGGTGAGGGGGACAGCCCCCTCACCCATTCTTGTTATTTGAGACGCAGGAAATGCCCTCTCCCACGAGGGGAGAGGGCACAGATACTAGCGCCGCGCTCGCACCCACAGAGCGACGGCGAGATCACACCAGCATCCACGTGATCGCGACGAGCAGCGCCGCGATCAGCCACAGCGCGATTGCGAGCGGCCGGTTGCGGCGCGCTTCCGCGGCGCCGATGCGCTCGATCGTATCCGGCGACAGGACGAGCCCGTCGCGCGTCATCTCGTCGACCTGCTCCAGCACGGAACCTGCGCGCGTCAGGAGCGACGGCACGTCGGCGAGGAAGCGGCCGACTTCGCCCGCGCCCTGCGCCGCGCCTTCGAGCGCACCGATCGGCCCAAGATTGCGCTGGATCCATTCGCGCACGACCGGATCGGACGTCTTCCACATGTCCAGCTTCGGATCGAGCGAGCGCGCCACGCCTTCGACCACGACCATGGTCTTCTGCAGCAGGATCAATTCGGGCCGCGTGCGCATGTCGAAGATGCCGGTGACCTCGAACAGCAGCGTCAGCAGCTTCGCCATCGAGATGTCTTCGGCGGTGCGGTTGTGGATCGGCTCGCCGATGGCGCGGATCGCCTGCGCGAAAGCCTCGACCGAATGATGCCGCGGCACGTAGCCGGCGTCGAAGTGCACCTGCGCGACGCGGTGGTAGTCGCGGGTGATGAAGCCGAACAGGATCTCGGCGAGGAAACGCCGCTCCTTCGGGCCGAGGCGTCCCATGATGCCGAAGTCGACGGCGACGAGATGGCCGTCATTGTCGACGAACAGGTTGCCGGGATGCATGTCGGCGTGGAAGAAGCCGTCGCGCAACGCGTGGCGCAGGAAGCTCTGAATGACGCTGCGACCGAGCGCCGGCAGGTCGAAGCCCTTCGCTTCGAGCGCGGCGCGGTCCTTCAGCGACGTGCCGTCGATCCATTCCATGGTCAGCACGTCGCGCGCGGTGCGGTTCCAATCGACCGACGGCACGCGGAAGCCGGCGTCCTCGCGCGTGTTCTCGCGCATTTCCGACAGCGCCGCCGCTTCGAGGCGGAAATCCATTTCCAATCGTACCGAGCGGTCGAGCGTGGCGACCACCTCGATGAGGCGCAGGCGGCGACCTTCGGACGAGAGGCGCTCGCCCGTGCGCGCGGCGAAATAGAATGCGTCGAGATCGACGCGGAAGCGGCGCTCGATGCCGGGCCGCAGCACCTTCACGGCGACCGGCTTGCGCTCGCCGTCGGGCGTGATCACCTTGGCGCGGTGAACCTGCGCGATCGAGGCGGCGGCGACCGGCGGGCCGAAGCTGTCATAGGCGGCCGACAGCGGTTTCTCGAACGCCGCGGCGACGACCGCTTCGGCTTCGCGCTGGCCGAAGGCCGGCATCTTGTCTTGCAGCACTTCGAGATCGCGGGCGATGTGCGTGCCGACGACGTCGGGTCGCGTCGCCAGGAACTGGCCGAGCTTGACGTAAGTGGGCCCGAGCCGCGTCAGAGCCGTGCCGAGGCGGCTGGTGCCGGTGCCGGCGCCGCGCCGCTCGATCAGCCGCGCGGCGGCGATCGCCCACGCCGCCGGCAGCGGCAGCGGCCGCGTGTCGATCATGCCGAGCACGCCTTCGCGCGCGAACACGTAGCCCGCGCGCGTCAGCCGGACGAGATGCGAGAGGGTCGAGATCACAATTTCCAGCCCGAATGCAGCGCCACGACGCCGCCCGTCATCTGGCGGAACGAGACGCGGCGGAAGCCGGCGTCCTCGATCATGCGCGCGAAGACCGGCGGCCGCGGGAATTTGCGGATCGACTCGACGAGGTATTGATAGGCCTCGCGGTCGCCCGTCACGGCTGCGCCGATGCGCGGGATCAGCTTGAACGAATAGAGCTCGTAGAGCGCGTCGAGGCCCGGCACGTCGACCGAGGAGAATTCCAGGCACAGGAAGCGGCCGCCGATCTTCAGCACGCGATGCGCCTCGGCCAGCGCGCGCTCGATGCGCGGCACGTTGCGGATGCCGAAGGCGATGGTGACGCAGTCGAAGCTCTTGTCGGCATAGGGCAGATCTTCGGCATTGCCCTGCTCGAACGTGACGGCGTGGTCGAGGCCGCGCTGCGCTGCGCGCTCGGCGCCGACCGCCAGCATCTCGGCATTGATGTCGCAGACGGTGACGCGCGTGCCGGCGCCCGCCACGCGGATGGCGACGTCGCCGGTGCCGCCGGCGAGGTCGAGCAGCGCGAACGGCCGGTCACCCTTGGGCGGGTTCACGGCGGTCAGCAGCGCGTCCTTCCAGGCGCGGTGCAGGCCCCCCGACATCAGGTCGTTCATCAGGTCGTAGCGGCGCGCAACCGAATGGAAGACGTCGTCGACCCGGCCCTGCTTCTCGTCGAGCGGGATGGTCGAATAGCCGAAATGGGTCTCGTCGCGGGGCGCCGCCATGGCCGATAGTCCTTTGCGGGCAGGACCATAGCGCGGGCCGGGCGGGGGCGCTATGTGTGAGTGGACCGGTCTGTCCGGGTGGTTACGAGACGAAAGCTATGCCCGAACTCCCCGAAGTCGAGACCGTGCGCCGCGGGCTTGCCCCCGCGATGGAGGGCGCGCGCGTCGACAAGGTCGAGGTACGGCACCGCGGCCTGCGCTGGCCGATCGCCAAGGACTTCGAGAAGCGCATCGAGGGCAAGACCGTCGACGGCCTCGGCCGCCGCGCCAAGTACCTGACCGCCGACCTGTCGTCCGGCGACGTGCTGGTCATGCATCTCGGCATGTCGGGCTCGTTCCGCATCGGCAAGGATGCGAAGCCCGGCGTCTACTATCACGAGACATCGAAGAGCACGGCGCACGACCACGTCGTCTTCCACATGTCGAACGGGCAGACGATCACCTTCAATGATCCGCGCCGCTTCGGCTCGATGAAGCTCGTGGCGCGCGCGAAGATCGACGATGAGCCGCTGTTGAACGCGCTCGGGCCCGAGCCGCTCGGCAACGCGTTCGACGCCGCGATGCTGGCGAAGGCTTGCGCGGGCAAGAAAACCTCGCTGAAAGCGGCGCTGCTCGACCAGCGCGTCGTCGCGGGCCTCGGCAATATCTACGTCTGCGAGGCGCTGTTTCGCGCGCACCTGTCGCCGAAGCGACGCGCCTCGACCATCGCCGACCGCAACGGCAAGCCGAACGAACGCGCCGAGGCGCTGGTACCGGCGATCAAGGCCGTGCTCGAGGCGGCGATCAAGGCCGGCGGCTCGTCTTTGCGCGACCATCGCCGCACCGACGGTTCGCTTGGCGATTTCCAGCACACGTTCCTGGTCTACGACCGCGAGGGGCAGAAGTGCCCGAACGGCTGCAAGGGCACGGTGAAACGCATCGTGCAGGCCGGGCGCTCGACCTTCTACTGCCCGTCGTGCCAGAAATAGCGATCACCCGAAGGACACCGCATGGCGTACGAAAACATCATCGTCGAGACCAAGGGCCGCGTCGGCTTCATCCGCCTCAACCGGCCGAACGCGCTCAATGCGCTGAACCGCGCGCTCATCGCGGAGCTGACGCAGGCCGTCGAAGCGTTCGAAGCCGACGCCGCGATCGGCTGCATGCTGATCACCGGCTCGGAGAAAGCGTTCGCCGCCGGCGCCGACATCAAGGAGATGGCGGACAAGACCTTCATGGACGCCTATGGCGCCAACTTCACGGCCGAATGGGACCGCGTCGCGCGCACGCGCAAGCCGGTGGTCGCCGCGGTCGCGGGCTTCGCGCTCGGCGGCGGCTGCGAGCTCGCCATGCAGTGCGACATCGTCATCGCCGCCGACACGGCGAAGTTCGGCCAGCCGGAGATCAAGCTCGGCGTCATTCCCGGCATTGGCGGCACGCAGCGCCTGACGCGCGCGGTTGGCAAGGCCAAGGCGATGGACCTCGTGCTCACCGGCCGCATGATGGACGCCGCGGAGGCCGAGCGCTCCGGCCTCGTCGCGCGCGTCGTGCCGGCTGCGAGCCTGATGGACGAGGCGATGAAGGCGGCCGAGACGATCGCCGGCCTGTCGCTGCCGTCGCTGATGGCAGCGAAGGAAGCGATCAACGTGTCGCAGGAGTCGGGGCTGAACGAAGGCCTGCGCTTCGAGCGGCGCATCTTCCATTCGCTGTTCGCCACGGAAGATCAGAAAGAAGGCATGAAAGCCTTCGTCGACAAGCGCAAGCCGGCCTGGAAGCAGAAGTAGCGCTTCTCACGCGCCCTTCTTCTTCCCCTTCTCCGTGTTCAGCTTCACCGCGGCGCGCACCAGCGCCTTGAATGCGGTCTCGTCGATCTTGTCGCCCTCGTGGATGTCGATGGCGCGGCGCTGGTTGCCGTCGAGGCTCGCATTGAACACGCCGTCCGGATCGAGCAGCGCCGCGCCGTTGGCGAAGGTCAGCTTCACCGCGGCCTTGTAAGTCTCGCCGGTGCAGACGATGCCGTCGTGCTCCCACACCGGCACGCCGTTGGGGTTCGAGGGCTTGCGCCACTTCACCTCCTCGACGATGTCGGGATCGGCGGCCTTGATCAGCGCGCGCATGCGCGCGAGCGTTTCGCCGCGCCAGTCCTTCAATGAGGTGATGCGGGCGTCGATCAGGCGCGAGGGAGACTCCGTCTTCGTGCCGCTCGTCTTCTTGGCCGGTGTCTTGCTCATGGGCGCATCCTCCCGAGCAAGTGCAAATCGGTCAAGCGGAAACGGGAGGCAGCCTGATGCCGCTCAGTGACGCACGCAGATGATGCGCACGACGGCGTCCCTGGCGTCGCCCGACGCCGCGGCCGGCGTCACGCCATTCGCGGCGAGGAAGTCGCGGATCGCGCTTGCGCCGACGAGGCGCACCGGCGCGATCGCCGGCTCGTTGCTTGCCACCACGATGTTGCGCATCTCGGCGATGCCGGCGAAATGTCCCTGCGCGTCGATCGCGGCGGCGCCGGCAAGCCCCGCCATCGGCGCCGGCTGCCGCAGTTCGATGCCGCCCGTCGTCAGGCGCGCCTTCACTTCGGTCAACGCGGTGTGGCCGTTCTGCGCGCGCGGGTCGGGAATGCCGATGAGCTTTGCCTCGCCGGGCTTCGGCGCGTCCGACAATGCGACCGGATGCAGGCTGCGGCGGCCGTAGATGCGCAGCAGCGCGAGACCCTGCGTCTTGTCCTCGGCGATGCGTTCGGCATTGCCGAGTCCGGACGCGAGCAAGACCTGGCAGCCTTCGGCGAGCCGCGCAGACGTGACGATATGTCCGCGCGCGGACACGACGACGCCCGAGCCGTAGTCGACGGCCTTGGCCAGCGCCGCGAACGGCGCGTTGCGCTCGGGGAACGGCGTGAAGGCGCTGGCCATCGCCACGGTGACCGGCGCGACGATCGTCTCCATCATCTGATCGTAGCTGACTGTGACGCCGCGCACCTCGCCGTCGCGCATCTTGGCGCGCACGGTGAAGAATTTCAGACCCTGCATGCCGCTGATGACGAAGCCGTCGTCGCGCAGCGCGCTGGTCTCGATCTTGCGGTTTCCGGCGCCGCCTGGACCGCGCTTCATCTCCTCGAACACGGCGTCGAGCTTGAGATCCGCGCGCTTCAACCGGAACGTCTCGACCTGCACTTCGCCGTGCTTCGACGACCACCGCGTGCCTTGCGCCGTGTCGTGCGCCTGCGTCACGAGCTTGGCCGGCAGGCCGATGCGGATGCCGGTCGCCGGATCGGTGACCACGGTCCAGCCGAATGCTTCGGCGTGGTTGTCGTCGGCGGCGACAAGACGCGCGCGTTCCTCGGCCGTCAGCACGCCGGTGACCCTGGCCTTGATGCGCTTCTGGAAATTCTTGATCGCGGTGAGCATCGGGTCTTCCGACCCGCTCGCGCCGGTGTAGTCGCCCGCCCACAGAAGCGACGCCTGGATCTTCAGCCGTTCGCCGGCCGGGATGCCGGCGAAAATATCGGTGCTGCGCTCGGCGACCGGCGCGGGCTTCGCCTCGGACTTCGGTTCAGGCTTGGCCGGCGGCAGCGCGGCGAGCTTCGGCGCAACCGGCTCGGCCGGCCGTTGCGGCGCAGCCTTGGGCATCGGCACCGCGATCGCTGGGGCCAGCGCCGCCGCAGGCTTCTCGGGCGGCGGGGCGCTGGCCGTTGTCTGGACGGGCGCCGCGCGCGGCAGCGGCACGGCGGCCTGCTTTGCGTCGTGATGCTTGGGATGGGCGGCCGCGGCCGGGGCCTCCGGCGCCTCGACCGGGTACGGCGCGTCGGCCGCGAGGTCGCGCGCCAGCGCAGCCCCGCCGGCCAGCAGCGTGGCCGCTGCCACCAGTCCCAGAACGCCCCGCCTGGCCATTTACGCCGCCCTAACCATGCCCCTCGGTCATGAACCTTAGCCGACCTCCGGGGCCGGGCAAGACAGGGGCGGGCCCGGTTGGAAACGCGGTGAATGCCCCCAGGGCTGGTCCGGCAGGCAGCCGCGCCTTACGTTTGCGCCATGCTCGACCGCCACGAACTCGAACGCTACGCCCGCCACATCGTCCTGCGCGACGTCGGCGGGCCCGGCCAGGCGAAGCTGAAGGCTGCGCGCGTGCTGGTGATCGGCGCGGGCGGGCTCGGCGCGCCGGTGCTGATGTATCTGGCGGCCGCCGGTGTCGGCCACATCGGCATCGTCGACGATGACGTCGTGTCGCTGTCCAATTTGCAGCGGCAGGTGATCTTCGGCACGGACGATGTCGGCGAGCGCAAGGTCGATGGCGCCGAAGCGGCCGTGGCGCGCCTCAACCCGCATGTGGCGGTCGACACGCACATGACCCGGATCGACGCGAGTAATGCGCTCGACCTCATCTCGCGTTACGACATCGTCGCCGACGGCTCCGACAATTTCGCCACGCGCTACCTCGTCGCCGATGCGTGCTATTTCGCGAAGAAGCCGCTCGTCACCGGCGCGCTCGGCACGTTCGACGGCTCGCTGACGACGATCCGGGCCCACGAGAAACGTCCCGATGGCACGCCCAACCCGACCTACCGCTGCCTGTTTCCCGAGCCGCCGCCGCCAGGTTCGATCCCGGCCTGCTTGGAGGCCGGCATCCTCGGCGCGCTGCCGGGCGTGCTCGGCTCGCTGATGGCGCTCGAGGTGATCCGCGAGATCGTCGGCTTCGGCGAGAATCTCGTCGGCCGGCTTTTGATGATCGACGCGCACGCGATGCGCTTCGAGACGCTCGACTATGCGTGGGATGCGGACAATCCGCTGAGCGGCGTGACGCCGACGATCAGGGATCTATCTGTTCATCGCTAACCCCAGCGGCCGGCCTCAGGAACCAGCCGCTGAAGACCGTACGCGGGCCGCCGGCCGTAACCGGCAGCACGCGATGCAGCAATTCGCGGGCGACCCGGAAGATCAGCATCATGCCAGGTTTGGAATGGATATGGCGGAAGAGGATCTCCGGTGAAGCGCGCTCGCGCATCTCGAACTCGCCGCCCTGGTAGGGCTCGCGGCCGAGACTAACCGTCACGGCGAGCGCGCGGAATCGTGCCCTGCCGAGATCGTTGTGCCAATCGAGATGAGTGCCATTGCCCGCTTCGTATCGCGCGACGCGGCCGATAACCTTCTCGATCGGCCCGCAGTCCGTGATCTTTTGCAGCCAGGCCAGCATGGACGGCTGGCTCAGCGTGTCGCGCAACAACACGCCGGCGAAGCCCGGATGCTCGAGGCCGCGGCTGCCGAGGTCGGAAACCGTCTTGTTCACGAATGTTGCCTGCGCGCATAGGCCGGACAGCTTGTCGTAGAAATCCGGCTTCAGCGCGTCCGGTAGCAGGACGGCGTTTTGGCGGGCGAATTGCAGCGCAAGAGCCGAAGTGACGTCAGGATCGTCATCGATGACCGTATCTTTCCAATTCAGCTGGAGGATCGGCTTCATCGACGGCGCCCGTGCGTCTCACAACATGCTTGGCAACACCCGGTCCGGCGGCCTGTGGCCGTCCATGAAGGTGCGGATGTTGATGATGACCTTCTCGCCCATGTCGACGCGGCCTTCGAGCGTCGCGGAGCCCATGTGCGGCAGCAGCAACACCTTGCCGGCGCGCGCAAGCTTTACGAGTTTCGGATTGACCGCGGGCTCGTGCTCGAACACGTCGAGCCCCGCGCCGGCGAGC